>JAQVSV010000044.1 GCA_028700325.1 Elusimicrobiaceae bacterium
CACGATCAGCCATTCTAAGTTTAAGTTCGCGCGCCACATCCACCGAAACGCTTGCGGGGTTCCTGCCGGACGCCTCAATTATTTCATTCACAAGTTTCCGGAGTTCATTCAGCGTCTGATGCACTACCGGATTGGCAATTCTGCCATAGTGTTCCTCATCGGGGTTTGTATTCGGTTTTTTGAAATTTTTACCGGCATATTTCTGAGAAAATGCCTTGGCTATCACGGGTTGCGTACTGTCAGACAGAATTTCGCCATAATATGGCAAGGTGTCCCGCTGATTATTAGTTTTGCGCGTGATGTCTCCCCGTTCATAAGCGTTTTCTATTGCCTCAAAAAATGAAAGCCCGGTTTTTATGTCCGGCAAGATGATTTGACTGGCGGTCTTTCCGATTGGCGCGTAATCGGACGATAATTCGATTTCGCGCAAAGCAAAATCGGCCTCATTACTGTCAAGAGCATATTTATCTTTTAAAACCTTTCGCAGTTGCCGGTCATCACTAATCGAATTCCAATCATAAAAAAACTGCGTTTGCTGGGCTCCGGTCAAACGTTTCCAGAAATCCTGTTGTTCCAGCAACGTACCAGCATATCCTTTGATTTTCCGGACGTCCTTTGTCCTGCCTTGCAGAACCACTTCGGTATATCTTGACAACTTCAGTTCTCTGCAAACCAAAGCGTGATTTAAATCCGTTCCGGATCTTAATATTTTATATAATCGCTCTTTCTGATCCCCGGATAATGCCATGTCCGGCTTAAAATTCACTACTTTTTCACCTTCCAAATCCGGTATCGAAACCCGGATATTATTCAACGCCTCCCAAAGCCGCCGTTCCTCAACCAAAGTATGTGATTTGGGAAGCCGTTTTTCGTTTTCAAAATATGGACATTTGCCCGGTTCCGGCACAAATTTGTCATATTCAAAATCGAACGCATTTACTATGCTTTCGCAATATTCATTAGTCAGGACTGCTGGATGAAATTTTTTTTGCTGTTCCAAAATCCGATTCAATTCAGCCAAAGCAACATCTCTGGTAATTATAATTTCGTCTTTGTTGTCACGGTTACGCACAGCGGGGCGTTTTGACCGGGACGCACACTCCAGCCGTTCGGCCCACAGCAATTCCCCATAAGTCCGATAACTTTTTTGCGCCATCAGTTCGTGGACTCTATTGGCTTTCCCCTGCATTTTCTTCGCGTCGTTCCTAGTCTTTTCGTCGTCTTCCAAAAATGTCCGAACAGAACTACTGCCCCGATGATTGGCCAGATGATAAATCACGTAACCCAGTTCCTGCAATTCCAATTTTACATCGAGCGCATTTTTTCGCAAAAAATACACGTCTTTGCGTAAAATGCTTTCACAAAATCGTTTTTTAGATGTTTCACCATCGGCTGAAGTTTCTTTAAACCCTGTTTTAAACAATTCTGGCGGCAAAGGCAATGCAAGATTAGAGGCAGCAAGAACCCGCCAGAGCTTGCGCAGACGCTCTATTTTATGCCGATGCGCGTTTCGTTGCCCGCGCTTTTCACGTCTTGTAGCCGCTCCTGCGGAAGATTTAAATATACGGGACCCTATATGGACAACACTTTCCGGACTACCTTCGGAGTCTGTTGCTATAATGGAAAATCCAATAGATCCAACTCCCAAATCCAGCCCAATCCTATAATCACGATTATTAAGTTTGTTTTTTATTGCGGAATAAAAATTCCCAGTAACACTATTTTGCTTCATTTGTTCCCCCGAACACAACGTAAGATATTAATTAACCTTAAGATTTTGCCGTAAAAAAGTCAATTGTCTTTCTCCTTTATATATGGCTTTGGCTTTTGTAAGATATAGAGGCTGTTTTTCGGGGCATAGCTCAAGTGGCAGAGCGCCTGCTTTGGGAGCAGGAGGCTTCCGGTTCAAGTCCGGATGCCCCGATACAATTTCCCGCATCGCCCGGACGGTTGTTCAGCCATGCCAGACTTTTTCAAATATCACGCGCTCGGAAACGATTACATCGTGATTGATCCCGCCGTGTCGGATTTCCCGGTGACCGAAAAACTGGCCGCCGCGCTCTGCGCCCGCCATACCGGCGCGGGCGGCGACGGCGTGCTTTACGGCCCCTTCTTCAACGCAAACGGTCTGCCCGAAGTGAAAATTTTCAATGCGGACGGGTCGGAAGCGGAAAAATCCGGCAACGGAATCCGCATTTTCGCAAAATACCTGCGCGATCGCGCAATAGCGGACGCTGACTCGTTTGTCATCGCCACGCTCAGCGGCGAAACCCCCGTGGCCATCGGGCCGGACGATATCGTTTCGGCCGACATGGGCGCGCCGTCATTCAATTCAGCCGACGTGCCCGCCTCAGGCCCGGCACGCGAAATAATCAGCGAACCCGTCGAGCTCGACGGTGAAACTTTCCGCGTTACCGCATTAAGCGTAGGAATACCCCACTGCGTGGTTTTCCTTGACGAAATTTCGCCGGAACTGGCCCGCCGGTTCGGCCCGCTGCTGGAAACCCACGTCATGTTTCCACGCAAAACCAATGTGCAGTTCGCGCGGCGTATCGCAGCGGACAAACTGGAAATCCAGATCTGGGAACGCGGCTCGGGCTATACGCTGGCCTCGGGCAGTTCGTCGTGCGCGGCTATGGCGGCAGGCCGGCGGCTGGGCCTGCTCGAAGACAAGGTGTCAGTAACCATGCCCGGCGGCGCGGTGACGGTAACGGCCGGCGGCAACGGCCGGCTCACACTCTCCGGCCCGGTAACCCCGGTATTTTCGGGCGAGTTCAGCCCGGAGTTCAAATCGGCGCTTGACAGGCTATGCTGAGGATTATCATGACAGCAACCCTTCTCTCTTTCATTCAATCCGGCCTCTGCCACGCCGGGAATTTCTGCAAACAACTCTATCCGTCCTGCACGGCGGTTTTCGTAAACGCCGCCGAACTCAAAACCGCGAAAACCGACAACCTCGAAAGGCGCGAGCTGCCGGACGGGCTTTTCAGCGTAATCCGCGCGGCAGGCGGACGCAAATCAAGCGGCACGCTGCAATCGGGCGTGATAACCGCAGCGTTCCCGTTTGACCGGCTGGTGCTTTCAGTAAACGCGTTCCTGCCGCCGAAAAGTTTTCTCCTGGCGGAAATTCAGGCCGGCACGACGGATAAAACCGGGAAACCGGTCTGGAGCCGCTGGTACAGGATCGGAAAATTTAATCCGGAGGGCGCGTCCGCGAGTTTCGGCCCGCAGCAAGACGCGTTCGGAGCGGTTGACACCGATCAGCTCGTGCTGAAAACAAGAATGCGCTTCTGCCGGTTCCGGGTGACTATGCAAACGCGCAGCATCATCATGCCGGTTCTGCGGCTGGCCGCG
Source organism: Elusimicrobiaceae bacterium (assembly GCA_028700325.1). NCBI lineage: Bacteria > Pseudomonadati > Elusimicrobiota > Elusimicrobia > Elusimicrobiales > Elusimicrobiaceae > Elusimicrobiaceae bacterium. Next base: position 3,355 of record JAQVSV010000044.1, read on the forward strand.
CTGAATTTTTCCGACAGCGGAGCTGGCTACTCTCAGCGGCAGGCCGTGAAATCGTTATCCGCGGTGTTCCCCGGCAGGCCCGGCTGGCTCAACCCTGTACGCGATCTCGCCGTGCCGGCCCGCAGCCAGCGCGGGGAAAAAGAACTGGATGCCGACAGCATCTGCAGCCCCGTTTCGCTCGGCATGACTATGGAATATTTCGGCGCCAGGCTCACCAACACCGAAATAGCCGGCCGGGTGTATGACGCTAAAACCGACATTTTCGGCAACTGGTTCTTCAACACTGCCTACGCCGGCTCGAAAGGGCTGTATTCGTTCGTGGAAAAATTCAACTCGCTGGCGCAGGCCGAGCGCGCCGTCGCGCTGGGTTATCCGGTAACAGCCAGCATAACGTACGGCAGCGGCGGGCTGAAAAACGCGCCGGTCAACGCCACGAAAGGACACCTCGTGGTCATCCGCGGTTTTGACGCGCGCGGCGGCGTGCTGGTGAACGACCCCGCCGCGGAAAAAGAAAAAGACGTGCCCCGCCGCTATCAGCGCGCGCAGTTCGCGCGAGCGTGGCTGAAAAACAAAAACGGGCTGGCCTACCGGGTGGAAAACCGGTTTCCGCGCGTGATGCGCATAGGCGTCCCCCTTGCCGGCCTGCACAGTCAGCCCGGCGCGGACGGCAAACCCGGCGCACTGCAATCGCAGTTTTTCCTTAACGAAGCGGTGCTGGTGAAATCCTTCAAAAACGGCTGGGCCGAAGTGGAAAGCCTTGAGCAGGGCTATTACACCGGCGCGCCCTGCGCGGACGATATTGACTCCTGCTGGCGCGGCTATCCCGGCTGGGTGAAAGCTGACACGCTTGGCTGGGGTTCAGCCTATGGCTACGCTTATACTGTAGCAAAACCCGAAACCGAAGCCATCAGCCTGCAGGACGGAAAAGAAAAGCCGGTGAAACTTTTCATGGGCACCCGGCTGTGCCCGCTCACGCGGTCCGCGCCGGCAAAAAAAGGCTACACCACCGTCGCGCTGCCGGACTGCGCGCCGCTGTTTGTGAAAACCAGGGATCTGCTGGCCTGTCCCGAAGGGCTTGACCCGGCCGGACTGCGGCGCGGAGCAGCGGAACTGGCGCGCGTATTCGAGAACGCTGCGTACCGGTGGGGCGGGCGCACGATAAACGGGATAGACTGTTCCGGCCTGGTCAATCTGGTTTACCGGGTATACGGAATCAACCTGCCGCGCAACGCCGACGCGCAGTACCGGGCGACGCCGGCCGTTTCACCCGGTGAACTTGAGCCGGGCGATCTGGTTTTCGTGTCGAAAAAAAACGAGCCGGGCGAAATGGAGCACGTTCTGCTCTACACCGGCGGTGAAGATTTGATAGAAGCCTGCCGCAACAAAAAACAGGTCGCCGAAACAACGTTTAAAAAACGGTTCGGCAAGAAACTGAAAGATCTGAAACAGGGAGAACAAACCGATGGGCACAGCATCCATTTCCGCAAAGCTGTCAAAGACAGTTAAAATAACGCTGGCCGGCGCGGGCCTGCTTGCCTTGTGCGCCGGCGCGTTCGCGGCGGCAAAAAACCCGGGAATGCTCGTATACGCGCACCAGGGCGAGCCGGCTTCGCTCGACCCGGTATATCCGTATGACGGCGTGAGCCAGGGGATAATTTTCAATGTCTATGAAACGCTGATCGCATTCAAAGGCCCGTCGCTTACGGAGTATGTGCCGGTACTGGCGGAAAAAATTCCGTCCGCGCAAAACGGCCTGATTTCAAAAGACGGGCGCACCTACCGTTTCCCGATAAAAAAAGGGATAAGGTTTTCCGACGGCTCGCCGCTCACGCCCGACGACGTGCGCTACTCGCTGCTGCGGTTCATGCTCACCGACCCGGCTGGCGGGCCGGCGGTACTGCTTCTGGAACCGATCCTCGGAATATCCTCCACGCGCGACGACAAAGGCAAACCCGCCGTGAATTTTGAAGACGCCGCGGCAGCCGTCACGGTTGACGGGCAGGATGTCGTTATCAGGCTCAAGACTCCGTTCGCGCCGTTTCTCTCGATCATGGCGCGCTGGTCTTATGTGATGAACCGGAAATGGTGCGCCGCGCAGGGCGAATGGGACGGCTCGCCCGGCAACTGGGAAGAATTCGCCAACAAAGACCGCGAAAAATCCGGCCTGTTTGACAAGATGAACGGCACCGGCCCTTACCGGCTTGCCCGCTGGGACCGCCAAAGCCGCAAAGTGTTTCTGGACGCCAACCCGGCTTACTCGGGCAAACCTCCGGCGATAAAAAGAATAGTGCTGGCCACCGTGCCGGAGTTCGGCACGCGCCGGCTTATGCTCGAAGCGGGCGACGCGGATATAATAGACGTGCCCACCACTTTCGCCGATCAGCTGGCCGGCATGAAAAACGTGGTGGTGGAAAACAATCTGCCGCGCCTGAAGACCGATCCGGTGTTCTTTTTCGTGTTCAAGGTAAACGGCGAGGGCAATCCGGACATAGGATCGGGAAAACTCGACGGACAGGGTATCCCGCCGGATTTTTTTTCCGAGCCGGACGTGCGCCGCGCGTTCGCCTGGTCGTTTGATTACAGCGGGTACCTGAAGCAGGGCCTGAAAAACCGGGCGGAACCCGCCATCGGCTGCATTCCGCCGGGTCTGGCGGGTTACACACCGGATATCCGGCATTATTCTTTCGATCCTCAGAAAGCCGAAACCTATTTCCGCAAGGCGTATGGAGGAAAACTGTGGAACACGGGCTTCAAATTCACGCTCACCTATAATCTGGGCGGAGAGGTGCGCCAGCTGGCGGCGGAAATACTTAAACGCAACGTAGAGAAACTGAACCCGAAATTCAGGATCGAGCTGCGCGGCCTGGAATGGGCCGCGTATCTGGACAAGGCACAGAACAAAATGATGCCGCTTTTCACGCGCGGCTGGACCGGTGATTATCCGGACGCGCATAATTTCGTTTTTCCGTTTCTGCACAGCCGCGGCCGCTACGCCTCGATACAGGGTTATTCAAACCCCCAACTGGACACGCTGATTGAAAAAGCGGTGCGGGAACAGTCGGCGGCGAAACGGCGCGCGCTGTACCGGCAGATCCAGAACACCGGTTTCGGCGATGCGCCCCAGATTTACACCGTGCATCCTGTCGGCCTGTACGCGCGCCGGGCGTGGCTCCGGCACTTCACCGACAACGCCGTTTACATGGGCGTATGGTTCCACCCGCTCTCAAAAAAGGAATGACGGAGGCATCAATGAAATTGAAAACCGCTTTAACGCTTGCGGCATTGCTCTCGGTCCCCGCGGTTCATGCCGGCGCCGATATAAACGTGTGCGATCTGTCGGCGCTGGGCAAGGATAACGCGGTACGGACACTGCACGACAGGAACGCGCGGGCCTGGGTGGCGTTTTCCGGCGCCGACGCAACCGCGCTGTGCCTTTACACCAGCAAATACCTGCTTTTTCCCGAGCCGCTTAAAACACTCGCCAGAGTGACCGCGACGGACACGGAACTGACCGCCGAATTTTCCTCGGCCGGAGCGGTAACCGCCTACCACATTCCGCTTGCCGGGCTGAACGCCAGAATACAGCCGTACCGCGGCGAAACAGCCGGCCTGCTGTTCAGCTACCTGACCGTAGCCAGACCCGGCGCGGGCCCGAGTCTGGTCGGAGTGCAGCCGGATTCCGGATTTTCCGCGAATTTCAAAACCGCGCTGGGCGATTACGCGAAAACCAACTGGCTATGGAACAGCGAAAAAGTGCGGAAAAACGTGGCGGCGGCGGTGGAAACCATGCGCAAAAAAACACCCGGGCCGGAACTGCAGGCATGCGCGCCGAAAGCGGAAATCCGGCTCGCTTTTTCCCGCGCCTATCTTTCGAAATATATTGACGCGGTCGCCAGAAAGGATAAAACCGTTCTGGCCGCGTTTTCCAGGCCGGCGGTAACGTTCGTCTGCACCGGCCCGAACCACGGCAGCCAGCCGCCGCGCACCGTGCTCACGCTCGCAGCACTGCTCGACAGCTTCAAATAATACGCTTTGCCAGGCCGCGCGGACGCGCGCGGCTTTTGCCTTGCAATAAAACCATGAAACATATATTTTCTCTGGCCTCTGCGCTGCTGCTTTTTTCGCCCGGACTTTCCGCCGCCGTAGACTCCGGGCTGGACGTCCTGATCGCGCAGAACTTCAAACCGCTTGCCGGCAAACGGATCGGCCTGATCGCCAATCAGACCGCCGTGACAAAAGACGGCCGCCCGATAGCGGACGTTTTCGCCACCGCGCCCGGCATAACGCTCGCGGCGATATTCAGTCCGGAGCACGGTTTCTCCGGCTCCGCCGAGGGCGGCGCGCATGTGGCTGACTCAACTGACACGGCGCACGGCGTGAGAATTTACAGCCTGTACGGGAAAACGCGCCGGCCCGCGCCGGAAACGCTGAAAGGGCTCGACGCGCTGGTTTTCGATATCGCCGACGTGGGCGCGCGCTTCTACACCTATCTCACCACCATGGGTTACGCGCTTGAAGCGGCCGACAGAGCGGGACTGGAATTTTTCGTGCTTGACCGGCCAAACCCGGCCGGCGGAGCTATAGTGGAAGGCCCCGTGCTCGACCCCGCCATATCCGAATTCACCGCCTATTTCGCCGTGCCAGTCCGCCACGGTTTCACGCCCGGAGAAATGGCGTTGTTTCACGCCGCCGCCATGAAACTGAAAACCAGACCGCGGGTGATCGTAATGAAAGGCTGGAAGCGCCCGATGTTTTTCGCCGAGACCGGCTTGCGGTGGATCAATCCGTCCCCCAACATCCGCAACCCCGACGCCGCCATAATGTACAGCGGAACAGGCTGCTTTGAAGCGTCGAACCTGTCGGTCGGGCGCGGAACCGACAACCCGTTCATGTGGATAGGCGCACCGTGGTTCGATCCCGAAAAAACGATCGGGCCGGTCCTGCGGGAAAAACTGGACGGCGTGGAATTTAAAAAAGTCACGAAAACGCCCGCCGCCGATCTCTACGCCGGACAGGCCTGCCCCGGCATGGAATTGCGGATAACAGATAAAAACCTGCTGCGGCCTGTCGAGCTGTTCGTCGCCATCGCCTGCGCCCTGCGCGACACGGGCCAGCCGGTTGAATTCAGATGGTCCGGCATGAAAAATATGACCGGCAGCACCCGGTTTGAAGAACTTTACAAAACCGGCGCGTCCGCGCGGGACATCATGGCGGATTTCGACAGGTCGAACCGCGCATTCGTAAAAACCCGCAGAAAATATCTGCTCTATTAACATTCCGGCGTGGTCCGGGACGCGGTAGGCGGGCCGCACCGCGCCATGTTTTACAAAGGGCATGCGCGGCGGCGGTATATGCGCAGGACACTCAAGCGCGCAATCAAGCGTTGTCCTTATGCGGCAAACTGCCCGGCGCGCGCACCGGTATAAACCAATCTCCCGTTGCCGCGCAAAACCGGTCTAACCCGGCTCTTCAGCCAGGCCCGGCATGATTTCGCGTTTCCACAGCGCGGTTTTCTGAGCCGCGGAAAGTGTCGCGTAAGCGGGGCTGGTGGATGGCAGTTTCAAATACCGCAGCTTCCCGCAGTCAGGCCCCAGTGCCGGCAGGACATACCGGTTATAACAGGCCTGGGCTTTCGAGCCGTTAAAAAACACCGCCGTTATGCTTTTATGCGCGCGGAAAAAAGATTCAAAATCGTTCGCCCGCGCGGTTTTCATGTCAATGGCCGAATCGGCGCTGCCGCGCCGCGCGCAATAACCCAGCACATCCCATAGCGCAATGCGGTGCTTTTTCAAAAGCGCGAGCCGGGCGCGATATGACAGCGGGGCCCGCGCGCCCAGAATACACTCCATAACCGGCCAGAACGAATTGCGAGGATGCGCGTAGTACTGCCCGGCCCGAAGCGAAGCTTCGCCCGGCATGCTGCCCAGAATAAGCATTTTGGAACGGGCGTTGCAGACCGCCCCGAAACATTCCGCCATTTCACTTCGCTCCAGCCGCACGGCCCGCCCGATTTTGAGCAGCCGTAACTTTAAGCCGACGACGTCCTGGCCGACTCCGCCAAAAACGTTAAAACGCTATCGAATACTGGCCGGAAACGATCGTGCCGGACACATTTTCCAGAGCCTGCCTGCGCAGGCTCACACCCACGCCAAGCCGCTGGGTGCCGGAGAGGTTGTAATAAGCGGTCAGACCGCCGACAGCGCGGGCTTTTGTAACGGCGGGAGCGTCCTGTTCAAAAGCGCCCAGCGTGTCTATCGTGCCGGAATAACCGTTAAGATCGCTGCTGATGTCATATTCCAGTCCGCCGCCCGCCTCAAAACCAAACGCTTCGGATAATTGCCGTTTGGCGCGCACGCCCAGCAGAACTGTCGTCTGTTTCTGGGTTATTTTGTTGTAAGTGACGGGGAATGCGGCACCCGCCGTTTCGGTATAGGCGCGCCGCAGAACTTCCGTCCAGCGCAGACCGGCGTAGGGAATGGCGCTCCAGCCAGAACCGGTCTTGAAACCGTAGCTGGCTTCGCCTTGAAACCCGGTGCTGCAGAAAGTGCTGTCGCCTTTGCCGGCCTCGGTGTTGGACAGAACGCTCCGGGTGATGGAAACGTCCGCCTCGTTCGACGCTCCTGAAAGTTTCAGCTGCGGGCCAAGGCCGCTCCCGTTATCGCCAAGAACTACGAACCCGCCGAAAAGCGGCGTTTTTTTCGCGTCGAAATTATCGGGGTTGGTGGACGAGAAAACCAGATCAACAAAAAGCCCGGCCCGAAGCCGGGGGCTTAACCGGTAACCCGCTTTAAGGGTGGAAGCCGTCTGCGCCGCGTTTGCGGTTTCGTTTCCGGCATAATGCCAGCCGCTTACGGAAAGGCAGATCCCCCTTTTATCATAAAAACCGCAGTCGTAGTCAAGACTCTGCGCCAGCAGGAAATTCTTCAGGTTCAGCAGCGAATCGAGCTGCCGGCCGTTGTTCGCGATGGCGGTTTTCGTATTATCCACATCGGTCATCTGAGTGCGGTAGGCGAACGCGTGCCAGGCGGAATCCCCCGCGGTCTGGCTTTCGCCCACGATTACGGACCCGTCGGAAGAAACCGCCCGCGCCACGGAACCGCTGCCGCCGAGCGTGCCGATATCCGTCATCGTGCCGCTCACATATTTAAAGGCGTGCGACACGGCATCTCCGGGAATATTGCTTTCCCCCACTATAACACGGCCGTCGCCGGAAATGCCGCGCGCGCGGGAGACGGTGCCGCCCAGCGTGCCGATATCGGTCATGGAGCCGCCGGAATACTCGAACGCATGAACGGCGGTATTCCCGGTGATGGCGCTATAGCCCGCGAGCACGGCCCCGTCGTCGGACACCGCCATCGCATAAGCGTTTGAACCGCCGAGCGTGCCGATGTCGGTCATTACACCGCCGGAATGCCTGAAAGCGTGCCGGTCGCCGCCGGCTACCGCGCTGTACCCGGCAATGGTGGAGCCGTCGGCCGAAACGGCATACGCGGTGGAAAGAGTGCCGCCCAGCGTGCCCAGATCGGTCATGGAACCGCCGGCGTACCTGAACGCATGTATGCCGGCATCTCCGGTTGTCCAGCTTTCGCCCACTATTACCGACCCGTCGGAGGACGCATCCCAGGCGGCGGAACCGCTCCCGCCCAGCGTGCCCAGATCGGTCATTACGCCGCCGATGTATTTGAAAGCGCGGGAAACCGCGTCGCCCGCAATGTCGCTATAGCCCACCGTAACGGTTCCGTCAGCCGAAATCCCCAATGCGTACGAATCGGAGCCGCCGAGCGTGCCGATATCCGTCATCGTGCCGTTGGCGTAACTGAACGCGTGGGTGTTTCCGCCGGCAATCACGGTTTCTCCAACAACAATCCGCCCGTCTGCTGAAACATTGCGGGAAATCGAATTGCCGGCGCCCAGCGCGCCAAGATCCTCAAATTCCGCAGCTTTCGCCAGCTTTGACACGCACAGCACCGCAGTCAGCAGCGCCAACAATTTCAAGCAGCGGCAAGAACGGCGCGACAGTATTCCTCTGGACATAGCTTCTCCTGAACAATGGTTTGCATAAAAAATCACATAAATATAGCATTTTAAAAGCCGCTGGTCATTTCAGGCAGTCAAGACGCCGTTTTGCATAACGTGTTTATAAAAGATAATATGTAACACGTTGAATCAGTCCGCCGCAAAGGAAAGGCAATGAAACAAAAACTTTTCGCAAGAAAATCCATACATGACCTGATGTGCCAATCGTCAGACGAAAAGCACTCGCTCAAACGGGTGCTCGGCCCGCTTGATCTGACCATGATAGGAGTGGGCGGCATTATCGGAGCCGGCATTTTCGTGCTGACCGGGCAGGCCGCCGCGCAGTACGCGGGGCCGGCCATAATCATTTCCTTTATCATATCTGCCGTCGCCTGCGCGTTCGCGGGCCTGTGCTATGCGGAATTCGCCTCGATGATCCCGATAGCGGGCAGCGCGTATACTTACGCCTACGCCACGATGGGCGAGTTTGTGGCCTGGGTGATCGGCTGGGATCTGGTGCTGGAATACCTGTTCGCCGCGTCAACGGTATCGGTAGGCTGGTCTGGCTATGTGGTAAGCTTTTTAAAGGATGTGGGCCTGCAGCTTCCGCCCCAGCTGATCGCCGCGACCGGGACAAAACTTGTTGAAGTGCCCGGACAGGGCTGGCAGACGCTGACCGCCGAACTGGCAAAAACCCTTTCCGCGACCGGGATAAACGCGGACGCGCTGCCTCATGTTTCCGCGTTGTTCAATCTGCCGGCCATGCTGATAATAGCGGCCATCACCTGGCTGCTGGTGCGCGGCATAAAGGAATCCGCCAAATTCAACGACGCGATAGTGCTGGTGAAAGTGGGCGTGGTTCTGCTGTTCATAATATTCGGAGCGGCTTATATAGTGCCGTCCAACTGGCAACCGTTCATTCCGCCCAATACGGGCGAATGGGGCCATTTCGGGTGGAGCGGCATCATGCGCGGCGCGGGTGTCATTTTCTTCGCCTACATAGGTTTTGACGCGGTTTCGACAACGGCGCAGGAAGCGAAAAATCCGCAGAAGGATATGCCTGTGGGCATACTGGCTTCGCTGGGTGTCTGCACGGTTCTTTACATAGCGGTGGCGCTGGTTCTTACCGGCATCGTCAAGTACAACCTGCTGCTGGTGCCGGACCCCATGGCTGTCGGCGTGGACACCGCGGGACAGGGGCTTTACTGGCTGAGGCCGTTCGTCAAACTGGGCGCGATAGCGGGCCTCAGTTCGGTTGTGCTGGTAATGTTGATGGGCCAGCCGCGCATATTCTTTTCGATGGCGAATGACGGGCTTCTGCCTGAAGTCTTCCGGCGCGTGCACCCGGTTCACAAAACGCCGCACATCACCACAATCCTGACCGGCGCAGTGGCCGCCATTATCGCCGCGATGCTGCCGATCAATATTTTAGGGGAACTGGTTTCCATCGGCACACTGTTCGCTTTCGCGATAGTGTGCGTAAGCGTGCTGGTGCTGCGGTATAAAAACCCCGAACTGGAACGTCCCTTCAAAACGCCTTTCGTACCGCTTGTGCCTATTCTTGGCGCGCTGGCCGCGCTGGCGCAGATGGCGTCGCTGCCGTTTGATACCTGGCTGCGGCTCATTATCTGGATGGCGATAGGCTTCGTCATTTATTTCAGCTACGGCATAAAACACAGCGGACTCAGAGCCTGCTCCCCGCCCGGCAAGTAAGTGGGATTTTTAAATGAAAAGCGCGGCGCAAGCCGTGCCCTTATGTCAAAATCAGCCGGCTGATCCGGCAGGGCCCAACCGCACCATGGGACTTTTATCACTGTACAGTCAGGCGCAAGGGTGATAAACTGTTATGAGTGAGACTGGTCTTTTGCACAAGCCAATTGAAGTGCTCGGGAGAGAATAAAATGAAAAAACTGATTTATCTGGCATTAATGGCGATGATGTTCCCCTGCCTGGCTGCCGCTGCGGAAGCAGAGCTGGCGGCTTCCGCTCCGAAAGAGCTTTCGGTTTTCTTTAAGCAGACGGCGCATTTTGCCGTCCCCGGCGCAAGCGCGGGACTGGAAGCGGATGTCACGAAAGCCAACATGAAGAAACTGGTTCAGAACAACAACCTGCAAGTCATCAAGCATGGCGCACGGCTTTACGCTATCTCGGTCACCAGCGGCGAAACCCCGGAAACCGTGATCGAAACATTGAAACGGAGCAACATAGTCATGTCGGCCTGCGTGCGCACCAGAACCAGCTACCGCAGACTGATTACCGTGGTGTTTAAAAAAACCGTAACGGTGGAAACCGATAACGGGCTTTCGTTCAAAGCGCAAGTCAACGATGACGAAAAAGCCGGCCTGCTTGCCAAATACGGCCTGTGCATTACCGACGCGTACAACGCCGAAACCTTTGCCGCCGTAGTGCCGCAGGGCCAGACCGGCGCGGATATCGCAACCCAGCTGGCGAATGAACCGCTTGTCAGCCGCGCTTCGGCTCAACAGTAATTCCTTGAAATGAAAAAATCCCCTTCTCTTCCGGGAAGGGGATTTTTGCGTTTAAAACCCGGCAGTTACGGATCAGCCTGTTTCTGCGCCAGGCTGAAACAGGCCCATAGCGCCGCAAGCAGAACAGCCGCGTGCAGAAATTCCGCATGAAAAGTAAGCCGCAGCATAAAAGGCGTGAAACTTCCCACCCCCGCATAGTTGACTAAATTCATCAGTATCGCGCAAAACAGCAAACCCGCGCGCGCCGAACCGCGCACCATGAAAAGCCAGCCGCTGAGCCAAAAAACCGCCATTATGAAAAACCAGTAATAAAGCGGGGTGCCGGCGAGCAGTTTATAGACCAGCAGCTTAATATAGGCCGCCGGCCTGTGCATGAGGATTTTTTTAGCGATTTTCATGCCGAGCGCGTCCTCATGCAGCAGACACGCGTCCGCGCCGGCCCCGGCGGGACAATAGGCGGCAAGCGAGGGCACCACAATGTCCCATACCACCGGATTAAACACGCCGGTAGAAAAACTCGCGTATGCGGCAACGCCAAGCCCGCCAAAATCCGCCGCGCGCATGCCCGCCGCTTTAACCTTGCCGTACAGATCCTCAAACGCCGCGCGCTCAGCCGGATCGGAAAACAGGGCGGCGGCTGAATCGTCCGACAGAAATAGCGCGTTCATCGCCGCATGATAACCCAGCCCCGGACACGGTTTGAAAATCCCGTGCCGCGCATAGTTGTAAACCCGCCCGAACAACGCGCTCGCGCCAAACGACAACACAAGCGCGCCCAGCAGAACAAGCGTCCTGCGCGCGTTGCGGGCGGAACAATATTCGGCCGCCACAATCGCCGCGGCGGAAAGCGGCATGAACAAAAACTGCGGCTTGATCAGAACGGAACCGCAACCCAGACAGACAAACGCCGCCAGCCACCGCGCGTCTTTCAGCGCCAGCCCCCGGCAAAGACACAGCGCCGCGAACAGAAACAGCGCGTAAGCTGCGGCCTCCGTCATGATCTGCGCGCCGATAAACCCTCCGCTGAACGGCAGCAGCGGCCATAGCAGAACAAGGTAGACCAGCATGAAAAACAAATCCGAAAGCCCGAACCTGCGCCTGATTTCAGCCGCCAGCCCGATAACGGCCGCCAACACCGCCGCCGTCTGGAAAATCACAACGGCACGCAGGAAATGCGCCGGAACAAGCAGCTTGAAAAAAGCTATCAGCAGCGGATAGACCGGCGCGCGCAGGAAGGAATCCCCGATATAACCCGCGGAATCGGGCGTAAGCGTCACCCGCATAAACGACAAAATCAAAAACAGCGCCGCATTGAACAACGCAAACGCCAGCAGCTTTTTATTCCGCCATACATTATCGAGCATGCGCATATGATATCAATTTGAACGCCGGATCCGCATCCTCCCTCGCGCCGCATTTACCGGACAAGGCCATATTTAGGATAATATAAGCCATGCAACAGTTGCCGATCCTGCAAAACGCGGACGCGATACTCAAGGCGGCTAAAACCCGCCGCCTTGTGATTTCCTCGCCGCCCGGCTCTGGAAAATCCACAAAAGTGCCGCAGCTGCTTCTGGACAGCGGCTCGCAAAAAGGCCGCATAGCGGTGCTTCAGCCGCGCCGGATAGCCGCGCGCCTGCTTGCCGAACGGGTGGCGCGGGAACGCGGCGGCGGGCTCGGAGGCGAAGTGGGATACCGCGTGCGGTTTGACGACAGAACCGGCCCCGGCACCCGCATCATCTATGAAACCGAAGGGATTTTGCTGCGCGAACTGATAACGGATCCGGCTCTAAAAAACTACTCCGCCATAATACTTGACGAATTTCACGAGCGGCACATCCACGGCGACCTTGCCCTGGCGGCCTGCCTCGCGCTTCAGAAAAGCGCCCGGCCGGACCTGCTGGTGGCAGTAATGTCGGCCACGCTGGATGAAAAACCGCTCGCGAGATATCTCGGGCCGTGTGAAATAATACAGGCGCAGGGCCGCAGCTATCCGGTGGAAATCAGCTATTGCGACAGCGCGGCCGCCAGACTGCCGGTGTGGGACTCCGCCGCCGAAACCTGCGCCCGCCTCAGCGCAGCCGCCGGCGGACACACCCTGATATTCATGCCCGGCGCGTATGAAATCGCCAAAACAGCCGCAGCGCTCGCGAAAATTCCGGCGCTGGCCGGTTTCGACATCAGGCCGCTGCACGGCGAACTGCCGGTTTCCGAGCAGAACGCCGCGCTTGCTCAATCGGCCCGCAGAAAAATCATAATCGCCACCAATGTCGCGGAAACCTCGCTCACGATAGACGGAGTGACCGCCGTGATAGACAGCGGGCTCGCCAAAATCGCGCGGTTTGACGGCGCGCGCGGGCTCAACACCCTGTTCACCGAAAAAATCGCGGCGCCATCTGCAACGCAGCGGGCCGGGCGCGCCGGCCGGGTAAGTCCGGGTGTCTGCGCGCGGCTGTGGACGGAACGGGAAAACCCGTACCGTCCGCTTGCGCTGGAGCCGGAAATCCTGCGGCTGGAGCTTAGCGAAACGCTTATAAACCTTAAGGCCTGCGGGCTGGCGGGGTTTGAGTCGCTTGACTGGCTGGACGCGCCGGACCGGCAATCAGTTCTTCGCGCGCAAGCGCTTTTGAAAACGCTTGGCGCGACCGGCCCGGCCGGCGAACTTACCGCTCAGGGCAGGGTAATGGCGCGTTATCCGCTGCACCCGCGCTACAGCCGGATGATGATTGAGGCGGAAAAACTTGGCTGCGCGCGTGAATGCGCGCTTGTGGCGGCGGCCGCGCAGGAACGCAGCCTGCGGCTGAACAGCGCGCGGCTGGACGAAATTTGCGATACGCCGCTCCGGTCCGACCTGTCCGCCATAGTCCGCGCGCTTGATTTCTGCGCGGCTTCAAATTTCGAAAGCCACGCCTGCCGCACCGCGGGACTGAACCCGGGAGCGGCCGCTTCCGCCTGCCGGGCGGCCAGAAAAATCTCGGGCGGCGCGGGCAACGGCGGCAAAAACTGGCCGGATCTGGTTTCGCAGTGTTTTCTGCGCGCGTTTCCCGACCGCGTGGCCGCATTGCTGCCCGGCGAGAGCGGACGTTACCAGTTGCCGCACGGACGACGCGCGGCGCTTGCCGCGTCAAGCGCCGCCGCCGTTGGATATAAAACAGTCCAATTTGAAGAA
>JAQVSV010000045.1 GCA_028700325.1 Elusimicrobiaceae bacterium
AAACAGAAAGCCGACGATGCCGCCGCCAAACTTAAGGCGGAAGACGAAAAGCGTCAGGCGGAAGCGGCCTCCCGGCAGGAAGCCGCAAAACTTAAAGCGGAAAATGATCTTAAAATAATGCGTGAGGCGGAAGCCAGACGCCAGGCGGAAATCGCCAGACGGCTGGAAGAAAAAAAGAAAAAACAGGAAGAAGCTAAAAAAAAAGCTGAAGAAAAAAGATTACCTGACATTCCCGGGATGATCGGGATACCGGAAAGCCGGTATTTCATGGGCGCCGACGCGGACAGGCACTCTGTTACCGTCAGCCCTTACTATATTGATACGCGCGAAGTAACGGTGGAGCAGTATTCCGAATGCGTGAAAAGCACCCGATGCAATGCTCCGGCCCAGACAAAAGAAGGCTGCAACTGGGGCAATAATGACCGGAATCAGCATCCGATAAACTGCATAGGCTGGATGGAAGCGAATAATTACTGCATCTGGAAAGGGAAACGGCTTCCCACGGAAGCGGAATGGGAACTCGCCGCCAAAGGCAAAACCGAAAATCCTTATCCGTGGGGGCGCACACCGGCGACCTGTTCACATGCGGTAATCACCGGAGCCGACGGAGCGAAAGGCTGCGGAGCAAACAGCACCCAGCCTGCGGGATCAAAACCTCTTGATAAAAGCCCTTACGGCGTTATGGATATGGCAGGCAACGTAAGCGAATTCGTGAACGACTGGTACAGCAGTTCCTACCCGTCGGCGAAAAAAGATCCCGCGGGGCCGCTGTCGGGTACATTCAAAGTCACACGCGGCGGATCCTGGCAGAGCAACGCCGGGTCGGCGAATATCACATTGCGCAGTTTTACCCCCATGAGCAGCTGGAGCACCGGCATAGGGTTTCGGTGCGCCAGAAATCTGCGTTAGAATACCGGAGCGCTTATGAATCATGAATTTTTACTGGAAAAAAGCAAACAGTATATGCAGGAGCAGGAATACACGCTGGCAATCAACTGTCTTGACATAATCACCAGCAGCGATCCGTATAATGCCGAGGCCTTTTATCTGCACGGACAGCTCAGCTTCAAGCTGGGGAAATACAACTCCGCGCTGGCGGATTTCAATCACGCGATAGAAGCCGGTCTGGAAGACGCGAACGTGTACCTGGCCCGCGCGATAACTTACCGCCGGCTCAATCTGCCGGAAATGAGCCTGCGCGATTTCGGCCGCGTGGTCCAGATGGAACCGCAGAACATTGACGCCTACAGCAACCGGGGGCTGGCCTATTTCAGCATCCTCAGCGACGATAAAGCCATTGAGGATTTCTCCCACGCCGTCGCCATAAAACGCGGCCCGCAATACTTCTTTTACCGCGGGCTGGCGTACTCGCGCAAAGGCATGGACGACAAAGCCAGCGCGGATTTCAGCGACGAGTATCTAGCCAACATAGAAGCCCGGCATTGACTCCGGCGCCCGTTTCGCAGACAGCCTTCCGTAACAGGAAGGCTGTTTTTTCAGGCGGCGTTTTCCCGCCCCGACGGTTCTTCGGCCTGGCGCCCCCCGCCCGATTTCCCGCGCCCGCCCTGCTTGCAAAAAAAATTTCCGGGAATAAAAAACCCCGCCCCCGCAATTGCGGGGGCGGGTTCCCGATTCAAGCGGTTACGGCCTAAACCCGGCCGGCGCTGCCCAGCACGTTTTCATTCTTGGCCATATACATCTTCACCAGTTCGGCGCGCGCCGGGCCAAGATACTTGCGCGGATCGAATTCGCCCGGCTTTTCCACAAAAACTTTACGGATGGCGGCCGTCATCACCAGCCGCCCGTCTGAATCAATGTTGATCTTGCAGACGGCCGACTTGGCCGCCCTGCGCAGCTGCTCCTCGGGAATGCCGACCGCGGCCTCCATCTTGCCGCCGTATTTATTGATCATCTCGATATATTCCGCCGGCACGCTGGACGAACCGTGCAGCACAATCGGAAACCCCGGAATCCGGCGTTCCACTTCCTCAAGAATATCAAACCGCAGAGGCGGCACGCTCTCGCCAGGCTTGACCTTGAATTTATACGCGCCGTGACTTGTGCCTATGGAAATGGCCAGCGAATCCACGCCGGTGCGCTTTACGAAGTCCTCCACCTGCGCGGGATCGGTATAGTTGGAATGTTCCGCGTGAACTTCGTCCTCGATGCCGGCAAGCACACCCAGTTCCCCCTCCACCGTTACGCCGCGCGGACGCGCGTATTCCACAACTTTTTTCGTCACCGCGATATTTTCCTCATAAGACAGATGCGAACCGTCAATCATAACCGAGGAAAACCCGTTATCAATGCATTCCTTGCAGATTTCGAAAGTGTCGCCGTGATCCAGATGCAGCGCGACCGGAACCGCATTTTTGCCTTCGGCTTTGGCAAGTTCGCCCGCCATTTCCACGCCGCCGCGGCCCATCCAGCGCAGAAGCGTTGAATTCGCGTATTCCCGCGCGCCTTTGGAAACCTGCAAAATTACCGGCGAACCGCTTTTAACGCAGGCGGTAAGAATAGCCTGCAGCTGCTCCATATTATTGAAATTGTAAGCGGGTATCGCGTAGCCGCCTTTCATGGCCTTATCAAACATCTCCCTGGTGTTTACAAAACCAAGATCCTTATAGCTGACGCTGTTTTCCATGATTGTTGCTCCTCGGTGATTTTTTGCCTGCATCTCATTTTACATAAATCCCGCCGCGCGCAATACCCGGCCCGGTCAACCGCCCGCAAAAACCGAAGCGGGCAGAATACGCCGCAGCTGTTCGGCGGCGGACGACAGCTCGGAAATCTTCTTTTCCCGGATCATCCGGGCCCTTTGGTTCATATCCTTGTAATACTTCTTCGCGCTGATGAAACTTTCATAAATGGAAAGCGCTTTTTCATGCTTCCCCAGATGCTCGCATAAAAGCGCGAACATATAGTGCACCCGGCTGAACTTCCCTACAGGAAACGATTCGGAAAACAAATTGTAATACTCCCACGATTCGTCGAATTTGCCTTTGAGGCTTATGAAAAACATATAAAAGAAGTATTCAGGCCGCCAGCGCTGGCGCGACAGATCGTTCAAATGGTTGGCAACCCGCTTGAGCAGGCCGGCCTTGAACAGTTCCTCAACCACAATGATCTTGTATTCGTCAGGCACATGATTGAGCTCTATTTTGGCGATCCCGCCCGCCGCGAACATGCTCCTCAGATACAGCAGCCAGTGCGGATCGGACCAGCTGTATTGCGGCAGATGCTCCATCACCCTCAAAGCAAACCCCATCTCGCCTCTGCGCGCGTAGACCCGCGCGAGCAGGAAATACGCCTCCGGCATGATGCCGGGCGCCCAGATGTCGCGCATATCGCCGGACGACTTGTCAAACAGCACCGGATCGCACAGCACATGCGCGTTGACGAAGATGAAAACCGCGCCGTCATCCCACTGCTCAAAAGGAATTTCATTGATCAGGCCCAGCGCGTCAATGCAGTTGGCAAAACCGCCCTGCCGTATGAAAGCCGCGGCGGAAGCCGCGATAAACCGGTTGCGGTCCTCCTCCTCAAATTCAGCGGCGAAAACCTTGACCAGCTCAAAATCGCAGGAATTGGCGACAAACTCGATCATCCGGCGGGCAAGGCGCGGCGCATCATAAGGATTGCGGTCTTTATAATCGCAGTAAAGCGAGAATGCGTCCCGATACGGCAGCGAGAGCACCCGCGCAACAAAATTTTCCCAGCGCTGCACCCGGTCGCGCGCAATGCCGTTTTTGATTTTCACGATGGCAAGAATTACCAGAGCAAGCACCAGAACAGTTATTGCGGCCGTGCGCAGAACCGACGAGCTTTCCGGTTCCGGCTCCGCGGCGGCGCCGGGAATCTGCGAATTTTTCCGGTTGAGGATATCGGTCTGGGTTTCAATAAGCGCTTTGATCTCCGATGTTTCGAGGTAGCCGCGGGCTTTCTCATAGGCTTCAAGCGCGCCGGCGGTGTCGCCCTGATCACCGGCTTTGTCGCCTTTTTTGACATTGTCAAAATACCCGGTCAGCAGGGTCAGCACTTTCATGCCTTCCTGCTTGTTGTCCTCGCCGCGGTTTTTATCCGGCCCGTCCTTCGCGGCGGCGCGGAACGAAGCCAGCGCTTTCTCGTACTGCCCCGTCCTGAACTGGCAGGCCGCTATATAATAGTTCCAGCGCTCCGCTTCCGGCACGGCAAGCAGCGCCTGCAAAGCCCGGGGATAGTCGCCCTGGTCATAATAAACCGAACCCAGCCAGGAAGAGGCTTCCTTAAGCGACGGATTGGACGCGAGCGACTCGCTGAAAAAAGCCGCCGCGCGTTCCAGCTGCCCGGCTGACAGTTCGCGCTTGCCCGCCTCAAAACTTTCCAGCAGTTTGGTCTGGTATTTTTTGTCCTTTATGCTGGAATAAACGGCTTTCTCGGTTTCATAGTCGGCATACCGGTCAGGCAGCATCTGACGGGCGGATTTAAGCGACGATTGGGCCAGACTGTAACGGCCCAGCATGGAATAATAGATGGATTTCAGGTACAGCGCCCAGCCGGCAGTGTCCGAGCCGGCTTTCAGCTCGGCGGCTTTGATCAGGT
This sequence comes from Elusimicrobiaceae bacterium, assembly GCA_028700325.1. Taxonomy (NCBI): domain Bacteria; kingdom Pseudomonadati; phylum Elusimicrobiota; class Elusimicrobia; order Elusimicrobiales; family Elusimicrobiaceae; species Elusimicrobiaceae bacterium. The sequence continues at coordinate 4,582 of JAQVSV010000045.1, forward strand.
ATTTAAGCGCCTTGTCATATTTGCCCAGATGCATGTAGATTTCGCCGACCGACATGTGCAGCGTGGCATTGGACGGATCAAGCGTGATCGCCTTGTTAATATCGTCAATGGCATAATCCGGCTTGCCCAAAACAGTTTCGGCGGCTGACCGTTCGGAATAAAGGCGCGCAATATCCGATTTGGGCGTATTGGGATCCGCAGAAGCGATCGCTTTTGAGCATATTTCCAGTTTCTGTTTCGCTACGCTTTCCGTAAGGCAGTCTTCCGCCGGCCCGGCAGCCGCGCGCCCGGCCGACACCGCAGCCGTAAAAACCACCAATACGGCTGCACGAAAAACCCGCGCCAGAACGCGACGGCGAAGCTGCATATGCACGTTTGTCCTCACAGTGGGAATTATAATACAAATATGCGGTCCGCACAATGAGCCCAAAAAGGCCTTGCCGGGCTTCAAACCGGCCGGTTATGTACGGTTGTAGCGGGCCAGATATTCGCGTTTGGCCTCGACGAATCTGTCCCGGGAGATCGCTTCGCGGATCTGTTTCATGGTATTTACCAGAAAAGCGATGTTATGGATTGACAACAGCCGGTGACTCAGAAATTCACCGCACCGGTACAAGTGAGAAAGATACGCGCGCGAGTAGTTGCGGCAGGTATAACAACCACAGCCCGGATCGAGGGGACGCTCGTCCAGCCGGTATTCTGTTTTGCGGATATAGATATTGCCGTCGGCTGTCATCACCCGCCCGTTTCTGGCGGTGCGGGTAGGCCACACGCAGTCAAACATGTCAACGCCGCGCTCCACGCAGTCCCACAAATCCTGCGGCGAGCCCAGCCCCATGAAATAGCGGGGCCGTTCCTCCGGCAGCTGGTCAACCGCGGCGGTAAGCGCCAGGCCCATTTCCTCTTTGCCCTCACCCACCGACAGCCCGCCTATGCAGTACCCGTGCACCGGCAGCTCGCGCATGTGCAAAGCCGCTTCTTTCCGCAAATCGGGATAAACCGAGCCCTGCACAATACCGAAAATAAGCGGATGCCCCACGGTAAACGAACCGTCCGGGTTTTGCCGGATGGACTGGTCCGGCACAACCCTGTGATATTCGCCTATCGCCCGTTCCGCCCATTTTTTTGTGGATTTCAAACCGCCAAGCGCCTCTTTTTTATCGGCTGGATTGCGCACGCACACGTCGAGGCAGACCCATATGTCGGAACCGATTTCCGACTGGGAGCGGATCACGTTCTCCGGCGTGAAAAGGTGGCGGCTCCCGTCATGATGGGACTGGAAGATTACGCCTTCATCGGTTATCTTCCGCAGATCCGACAGGCTGAAAACCTGAAATCCGCCGGAATCGGTCAGGATCGAGCGGTCCCACCGCATGAACTTATGCAGCCCGCCCAGCTGTTTAAGCGCGCCCGTTCCGGGCCGCAGATACAGGTGATAGGTATTTGACAGGATGCACTCCACATCCAGCTCCCGCAAATCCTCGTCGTTAACCGCCTTGACGCTGGCCTGCGTGGCGACCGGCATGAAAACCGGGGTATGTATCGCGCCTCGGCGGGTATACAGCACTCCGGCGCGCGCTTTGGTTTCGCCCGACCGGGCGGTTATGTGAAAGGGGCTGGTGATGGTTTCGGCTTTAAGCATGCAGCATGTCCTTTAAATGATGAGCATCGCGTCGCCGTATGAATAAAAACGGTATTGCCGCGCTACAGCCTGCTCATACGCCCGATACAGGAAATCCTCGCCGGCGAAAGCGGCGGTAAGGCAGATGGGGGTTGAATCCGGCACATGGAAATTGGTTATCAGGGCGGAAACCGTCTTGAACCGGTATGGCGGATAAATATACAGATCCGCCCATTTCGCGCCGGGCGATACAATGCCGGTGTCGGAACTGAAACTTTCGATCGTGCGGGTGCTGGTGGTGCCTGCCGAAAACACGCGCCCGCCGCGCGCTACGGTTTCGTTGATGAGCCGGGCCGTCGCTTCCGGCATTACGGCGTATTCGGGCAGCATGACATGCTGTTCAACGGAGCTGTCGCGCAGAGGCTTGAACGTGCCCCAGCCGACGTGCAGCGTGACATACGCAACGACTACGCCGCGCGCTTTCACGCGCTCCAGCAGTTCGGCGGTAAAATGGAACCCCGCCGTAGGCGCGGCGATCGAGCCGGTTGTCCTGGCGTAAACCGTCTGGTAGCGCTGCCGGTCCTGCGGCGCGCTGACGCTTTCGTTAAGCCTGCGGCGCAGTTTCTCTATATACGGCGGCAGCGGCATATTGCCGTGCTTGAGCGCGTAACCCAGCACATCGCGCGTGCTGAATCTGAAAAGCCATTTGCCGCCGCCGCAATTTTCTACGGCCAGCGCGGTAACGCCGTCTTCAAACTGTATGGCCGCGTTTAATCTGCTGCCGGAACCGATCGCTTCCCACAAACCCGGCTCGCGCTCGCTCATCAGCAGAAGCCCTATTCGGCCGCCGGTCGGTTTGCGGCCGGTTATGCGGGCCGGAAAAACTTTGGAATCGTTGAGCACGAGCAGATCGCCGGGCCGGAAAACCCGCTCGATATCGCGAAACACAAGGTGCGCGATGCCGCCCGTCGCGCGCTCCAGCAGCATCAGGCGCGAAGAATCGCGCGGCTCGGCGGGAGCCGCGGCGATGAAGCGGTCGGCGCGCAGTTGTTCAAAACGTTTCAGATCCATATCATTTCACGTCGCGCCAGTCCATCAGCCTGGCGCTCGGATAATAGCGGCGCAGAATAAGCGTGTATTTGTAACCGCGTTCGGCAAGCCCTTTCGCGCCGTCCTGGCACATGCCGACTCCGTGCCCGTAACCCCGGCCTTCAAAAATAAAATCCCCGCCGTGCGCATAAACTTTCTTTATGTAGGAACTGCGCAGAAACGACGCTCCGAAATACTTGCGCAGATCGGACGTTTTTACGGTATAATCATCCTCGTCGGTTTTGAACTCGAACGCGGAAACGCGGCCCGCGTCGTTGCGGTCGGACACGGTTATCCGCTTGATCCGCTCCGCCTTATGGCCGTACGAAGCGAGAAATGTAAGAAGTTTCCGGGCTGAAAGGGAAACGTCCCACTCATAATTTTTTGAAAATCCGCAGTAGCCGCAGCTGACGCCGCGTAGCGGCGGAATAGGATCCGACTCGCCTTTCCCCCATGCCGGCGGCGAGGTTTTGCCGCCGCAGTTCGCGTGATAAAACGCCGGAATAAGATTGCCGTCGTAAGTGAGCACCTCTCCTTCCGTGGCGCGCACCGCTTCCAGCACGGAATCGCAGTCGCGCGACGCGCCCACATACGCCTGATCCCGCACGTCGGAATAAAGATCGAACCCGTTTTTGCTGTCCGGCGTCATGTTATAAAGCGCGTAGGTGCGCGCCGCGACAGCCTGCGCCTTCAACGCCTCGATCGGCCAGGCCGGGCTCATTTCTATGGGCAGAACGCCGTACAGATACTCCTCCAGCCCCAGTTCCTCGATAAGGGTGAAGGAACCTTTGCCGTCGGCTCGCGCGACAATGCTGCCGCGATAGCTTTTGCCGGAATAAGTCAGCCGGTCGGTCCGCACATAAGGCGTAAGCCGCAACGCGGAGCTGAAAGTGTAGGAGGCTATCCTGATATTGTCCGCGCCCAGCGGCCGCACGCCGAATGTCGTCGGCGCGGGAATTTTGAATTTTTTGCCGGTATTAAGATCCGCCACCAGCGTTTTGCCGGTTATGCCGATATCGGCAAACGTCAGATTTTCCGCCAGATTTATCCGTATTATCCCTTTTTCCGACGGCATTCCCGCGCAAAGCGGGCCGCCCGCGCACAAGCAGAAAAAAATTGAAAGGAATATTTTACGGTTCATGCTAAAACAGGGTCTGCGACTGCGCGGGCCGGGCAAGTCCAAGATGCTTAAACGCTTTTTTGGAAGCCAGCCGGCCGCGCGGAGTGCGGGCCAGAAACCCCGCCTTGATAAGAAAAGGCTCAATCACGTCGGTGATCGTGTCCACTTCCTCGGACACGGCCACCGCCAACGTGTCCACCCCCACCGGCCCGCCGCCGAATTTGGAGCAGATCGCCAGCAAAATCCTGCGGTCAACGGGATCGAGCCCCTCGCTGTCTATTTCAAGAGAATCCATAGCGGACTCGGCCAGTTCGCGCGTTATCGTGCCGTTTCCCCGCACCTGCGCGAAATCGCGCACCCGCCGCAGCAGCCGGTTGGCAATGCGGGGAGTGCCGCGCGAGCGGCGCGCCACTTCCATAACACCGGCGGCATCGGCTTCTATATCAAGCAGGCTCGCCGAGCGCTTCAGAATCTGAGCCAGCTCCCCGATTTCATAAAAACCCAGATTGAGCACTATGCCGAACCGGTCGCGCAGCGGGCCGGTCAGCAGGCCGCTGCGGGTCGTCGCCCCGATAAGCGTAAACCGCGGAACCGCCAGTTTGAGCGTGGTCGAGCCGGGACCTTTGCCGGTATTGATAAAAAAAGTGAAATCTTCCATCGCGGGATACAGCGCTTCCTCAACCGCGGGGTTAAGGCGGTGAATCTCGTCAATAAACAGAATATCGCCGTCCGCCAGTTCGGTGGTGAGCATGGCCGCCAGATCGCCCGGCCGCGACAGCACGGGCCCGGCGGTCACTTTTATATTGACCCCCATCTCCCGCGCCAGTATATACGCCAGCGTTGTTTTGCCCAGCCCCGGCGGAGAATAAAAAAGGCTGTGATCCAGCGCCTCGCCCCGCGCTTTGGCCGCGGCGATAAATACGCGCAGGTTCTCGCGCACCTTGTCCTGCCCCGTGAACTCGCACAACGCGCAGGGCCGCAAAGCGGTTTCCAATCCGCCTTTCTCTCCGCCCAGTGATTTTGATGAAAGCATTTCGTTGCGGTTCATGCCGACAGTATCCTTAACGACCTGCGGATCAGATCTTCCACGCTGTCGGCAGCCGTTACCCCGTCCCGCTCAAGGCCCGAAATCGCTTTTCTGGCCTGCGGCGCGGTATAGCCCAGGCTTGTCAACGCGCTCAACACCTGCTCAAGCTGTGGCGCGCCGCCAAAACCGTCGGCGCGGAGCCGGGCGCCGCCGCCTATGTCAAGCGCGTCAATCTTGTCGCGCAGGGCGGAGATCAGCTTTTCCGACGTCTTCGGCGAAAACCCGAATATCGCGCGCAGAACGCGCGCATCACCCTTGACAACAGCCGCCTTGAAATCCGGCAGGCTTTTCAGTGCTTTGTTAAGGTATTCCAGCGCTTTTTTCGCGCCGGTTTTGGGAATTTCAGACCGGAACAGCTCAAACAGCTCCTGCTCGCTTTCCGCCAGGAAACCATACAGCAGCGGCCCGTCAAACTGCGAAAAAGACTGCGCGATAAAAAGCTCTGCTTCCTCGCCCTGCGCCAGCGTGCCCGCGCTCAGCTGCGCCATATTGACGCAATATCCCACTCCGTTAACGGAAACTATCACGGTTTCAGCGCGCGCGCGGATTATTTCACCTTTAAGGTATGCGATCATAGTCGGTCATCCTGTCAAGCGCCCGGCGGCGCAGGCCGCCCGGAACGGCGCGGCGCGGATATGGGTGAGCGCAAGCGCGGCGGCATCAGCCACATCGTCGGGCGAAAGGGGATCCTGCAGTTTCAGAATCACCTGCACCATACGCTGCATCTGCGCTTTACGGGCAGTTCCGCTGCCGGTTACGGCGGCTTTTGCCGCCGACGGGGAATATTCGGCTGTTTCCAGCCCCGCCAGCCCCGCCGCGAGCAGCAGCACCCCGCGCGCCTGCACCGTCTGCGCCACGCTTGCCGCGCTTTTGGCGAAAAACATTTTTTCCATCGCCACGGCCGACGGTCCGGTTGTTCTGATTATTTCCGTCATGCCTGTAAACAGCCGCTCCAGCCGCTTCGGAAACGGCAGCCCGGAGCCGGTGTGCAGCAGCCCGCTGGAAACAAGAAACGGGTCGGCGGTTCCCTGCTTTGCCACTACCGCCCAACCCGTTCTGTCCAGACCGGGATCAATTCCGAGAATTCTCAGCTCAGCCGTCAATTTCCGCGAGGATTGCATCGGGTATGTCGAAATTCGCATAGACATTTTTCACATCGTCGTGCGACTCCAGATTGTCCATGAAACGCACGATCTTGGCGGCCTCTTCCCTGTCCGACACTTTCACTTCATTGTCCGGCAGCATGGTCTGCTCGGCGCTTTCGAGCGCAATGCCTTTGGCTTCCATGGCTTTTTTGACCGCGTCAAACTGGTCGTAGGCGGTGATTACTTCAAACACTTCGCCCTCGGGCGACTGCACGTCCTCCGCGCCGGCTTCCAGTGCGACGGTCATCAGATCATCCTCGCTCATGGCCGATTTCTTCACAATCAGCACGCCTTTTTTCTGGAACATATAGGAAACGCACCCGGTGCTGCCGATTCCGCCGCCTCCGTTCTCAAAAATCTTTCTCAGCTCGGAAAAAGTGCGGTTTTTGTTGTCGGTCGTGGTTTCCACAATCACCGCTATTTTCGCCGGGCCATACCCCTCGTAGGTAAGTTCCTCGTAAATCGCGCCGGGCAGCTGGCCCGTGCCTTTCATGATGCCGCGTTTGATGTTGTCGGCGGGCATATTGGCCGCCTTGGCGTCATCCACCGCTTTGCGCAGACGCGCGTTTGTTTCCATGTCGCCGCCGCCCATTTTGGCGGCGATGGTGATTTCGCGGATAATCTTGGTGAAAACTTTGCCTTTTTTAGCGTCCACAAGCGCTTTTTTATGCTTGATGCCTGCCCAGTGTGAATGTCCACCCATAGTTCGGTCTTCCTTAATAAATTTAATTGCGGCGCAAACGCCGCCGGCTTCTGTATTATATTACATCGGCGGTATTGTTTTCAATTGCAATAAAACGGGTCTTCCCCGCGGCGGAGGCCCGTAAAAACAAACACCCGCGGCTATTATTTGACCGCAGGCTGCGCCTGTGAAACCGGGTCCGGCGCCGGGGGTTCCGCGGGGGTTTCCGTTTTGGCCACGGTGAACTCAAGAGTCTTGAGCACCGTGCCTGCGGCATCCACCACCTCCACCTTCCAACTGCCGGGAACCACGGTCTTGTAGCTGTAGGTCCGGTAGCCGGAAGAAGGAACCTGAAGCTCCACTTCCAGCATCTTCTCCGCGCCAAGATACCATACATGCCTGACGCTGGCGGACGCGCTGACGGAACCGAATCTGGTCCAGCAATACACTTTCTCCGCTTCGGTGAAGGTTGTGGCTTCGCCGACGGGCATTTTATTCTCGACACCGGCGGCCAGCGCCGCGCTGTCAAGCGTCAGGACGGCGGGCACGGCTGTTTCAGCGACGGCGGTTCCCGGTTTGACAGGAGAGGCGAACTTGCTGTCAGAAGCGATCTGGGCAAACACAGAACCGGCCGGAACCAGCAGGGCTGACACCAATACGACTAATTTTTTCATAATACTTTCCTCCCGGATGTGGTGCCGGCACTGTGTACGGGCACCATCTGATTATCCAAAAAATTTGAAAACGTTTCAATGACCGCCACGGCATTCGGCTCCGCTGACGGAAAATGATATAATGGCTGCATTGCAAGTGCGCCTCCTTAGCTCAACTGGATAGAGCATCTGCCTTCGGAGCAGAGGGTTGCAGGTTCGAATCCTGTAGGAGGTACCCGCTTTCCTCTTTTCGCCATGTTAAACGGTATGCTATACTGTACAGGATGTCTTTATTGTCAAACACGCGCGGTTTCGCGTTCATTTTCCTGATTTCTTTTCTCGCCGCTCCGGCCCGGGCGGCGTTGCCCACTGACGGAATGAAGCGGGACTCCGTGCGTTTCGGTGTAAAACCTTCAGCCAAAAGCAAAATCTGGGCAACACCCTCCGACGGTGATTATAAAGCGCTGGCTCAGTTCCGCGCGAAAACCTCGGCGGCGTGGAAGGTGTCATATTCCAACCGCACGGGCGCGCCGGAAGTGCTCAAAGGCGGCTCGAACCTGAAATACTCCGGTGCGCCGGAAAAAGCCGCGCGGCAGTTTCTTGCGGACAACAGCAGTTTCCTTAAGGTCAATCCCGACAACATAAGGGTAAGCACGCAGGTAACCGCGCTGGGCGTCAACCATCTGCGTTTTGATCAATATGTGAACGGACTTCCCGTGCATGGCGGATATGTGAAAGTGCATGTCACGAACAACGGCGAAATCGCATATTACCAGTCCAGCTACGCGACGGATGCCGCGGCGGTGCCGCCCAACCCGACGCTTTCAAAAGACGCGGCGCAGGCAGCCGCCGCGGCGGACTGCTCTGGCAGGGCCTCAAAAACAGCGGAACTGGTTTACTACCCGTCGAAAGAGGACGGAGCTGTCCATCTCGCTTGGAAACTGAAAGCCTACGGGTCCGGCGGCGATTCATGGATTTATCTGATTGACGCCAATTCTGGCGCGATTCTGCTGCGCTACAGCAACCGCATAACGGCCACATACGGCACGATCAACGCCCAAGTGTACAATCTTTATCCGAACCTGTACAATTACACGGATTATACTGTCAAACCCGTGCGAAACCAGTATGTGTGGGTGCAAACCCCCAACCGCGTTACAACCACCGACGGAAACGGTTATTACAGTTACAGCAGTTATGACGGCCGCATATTCGCCTCGCTTAAAGGCCCGTATTTTTCCGTGATCAACATGACCGACCGGAGCGCGCATTATGACAATGGCGGCGGCACCTGGAGTCAGGTGGCGGTAAGTTCCGGAAGCGCGCACCCGTACCTGCCGGGCAGAATTTATTCCTCGACCGTTACGGTGGCGGCCGGCGCGGTCAAGGTGATGCCGCATTTCACGGAGGGCTTCAAAGTCGGCGCGATGGATGAAAACAGCTCGTTTCTGGTTGACGACCAGCTGTCGGTTTCCATTCCCAACGGGCATAATCTCGCAGGCTACACCACCTGGCGCGATTATGCGTTTTACGGCGCGCCGGTCGAAGGCACCAGTTACACTGTCACGCTGGCCGCCAGCGCCGACGGCCCCGGCGATTATTACGGTTACCAGATTGATTATTCCAGCTATCTGTATCTCACGCAGACCGGCTATGTGAACACCACGTCCAGCTTCATCTGGAACACCGATTACATTCCCGCCGGCAACCGCGTTGAAGCGAACCTGTTTTATCACCTGAACGAAATGCACCAGTTTTATATGTCCGGCGTGAACGGCGCCACGAACCCCTCGCTGAATATGAATTTTCATCTGCCGGTCATGGCGCACGCGCACGGCGCGCCGGACGATTCCTCGGTAGGCATGCTCAACGCTTTTTATGACAGCGAGCACGACAATATGATGTTCGGCGACGGGCTGTGGGACAGTTCCGTCAACGGCTATCGCTCTTTCGGGCTGGACGCGACGATTATCCGCCATGAGTATACCCACGGCGTGCAGGCTCACATGTATCCCATGCTCTATTACGGAGAGTCTGGCGCGCTGATGGAAGCATACGCCGATTACTGGTCGCTCACTTCACTGCGCGCGGAAGACACCGATTTCACGCCGCTGACAACCAATTTCGGCGATTTTCTGAAAAACAGTTTCGGAGAAGGTGTCGTGCGCCATCTGCTCGCCACCGACTGCGCCACAACCGCCGCCGTCTGCAGGAAACTCGGCGACTGGGACGGCGAAGTGCATGACGACAGCGTTATCCTGAGTCAGGCGCTCTGGTCGCTGCGCGACAGTAGCGCCGGCTCCTCCACCTACCTGGGCACAAACACGTTCCCGGCCAGCTGGGCGGCGAACGTCCGGATGCCGGTTTCGGATTTTCTTGTCTGGAACGCGATGTTCTTTTTTCCCGACACGTTCATGCAGCTGAAAGACGGCATGGAATATGTGGCCCGGCAGTACTACACGGGCAGCACGCTCACTTCAATCCTTACCAAAATCGAAACCGCGTTCGCCAACCACGATATCGCCGACCCGTCCGGCGGCGACAGCTACGAACCCAACAACGGCGCCGCCGTGGCCGCCAGCGTAAGCGGTTCCACGGTAACCCTGTCCGCCACGATTTATCCCGCATACGACGAGGATTATTATTCGGTGCCCATGCCGGCCGGAAAAATCAGGATCAAAATCCGTAGGCCCTCGGCAGGCGACGGCATTTTCAATGTGCAGATCCCCATGATTCTGGATTTATACGGGAACGTGGTAAGCCAGTTCACCAGCCCCGATATCGCCAACCCCACGCTGTATGGCACCTGTCCAGATACGGGCCTGTGCTACAGCACGAAAGAAACGGAAATTCTGGAAGCCGACATCCCCGCCGCGGGCCGGTACTACGTTGTCGTCACGGCCGGGCCGAATTCGTACTACTACAACTGCGCCGACAGCAGCACCGGCACTTATACATTGACTTTCGATTTCTCCTCCGCTGACAGCGCCATAGCCGAAAAAATAAGCGCGGAATTTGACAACGACGAAATCAAATTCACGGTTCCCTATAATACCTATTATTACAACGACAACTCCGGCACCACGCCCGTGTGGACTCCTTCAACCATGACGGCTACGGTGGAAACTTTCGCCTACGCGCAGCTGCGCGACAGCAACATGAACATACTTGCCGGCACAAAAGCCGAGCCGGATACTCCCGGCACTTATCTGGAAATCAGCCGGGTCCCGGTTAAAGACACGGAGAAGAACGCCTATGTGGGCAAAGTGAAACTGCTGCCGGGTTTCGCCACGCGGTTCCCGGCTGTGGGCGCGGTTTACCTGGAACTGTTCGGCACCGTGCGCAGTGCAATGCTGGGCGCGACGAACAGCGCGGTATCGCTCGGCATAACCCAGGGGCTTAATCTGGCCGCGGACGCCGACGGCATCACCGTATGGAACAACATTTTCAATCCGGCGAAGGAAAAAGCCTATATCCTGTACAAATCAACGCGGGACGGCGAACTTAAACTCCGCATCTACACGCTTGACGGCCTGCTGGTAAAAGAACTGTTCAGCGGCGCCATTGCCGCGGGCAAGGGAAACATCGAATGGGACGGGCGCAACAGCGAAGGCCATACCGTAGCCAGCGGGCTGTATTTCCTTTACGCTTCCGGCCCGGGTTTTAACGCCACGAATAAAATAGTGGTGATACATTGACCGCGCTATGAGATATCCGGCAAAACCAACTTCGGCCTTTTTACGGGCAATATGCGCGGCGGCGATTTCGCTGGGCGGGTTTTGCGCGCGGGCGGGCGCGGTCTCAGCCGGGGTAAGCGCCATGCCGGTTCTTAAACTGGATATAGGAGCCCGGCCGATGGGACTGGGCGGCTCCTATGTAGCCGTGGCAGACGACATCTACGGGCTGTCTTACAATCCTGCGGGTCTGGCCTCGATAAAAACCATGGAAATAGGCGGCACTTTTTTCCGCGGCGTTTCTGATACCAGACTGCAATATTACGCGCTGGCGTTTCCGCTGCCGTTTTATGGAATTTCAGGCACCTCACAGCCGCGGCTGGCGTTTGGGCTGCTGTTTTCCCAGAACGGAACCATAGGCTGGAACCAGCTCGCGAGCGACGGGTCTATTTTGCGGACGGGAGAATCGCGCAACGCCGGCGGCGACTTCGTGCTGACCGCCAGTTATTCCGAGAAAGTTTACGAAAGCACGTTATTTCTGTCGCGGCTGAGCAAAACCACGGTGGAGCACAGCGTTGGCCTGTCGGCTAAAATGATCAGTTCGCGCCTGCCCAACACCGACGGGACCGACGCGAAAGCATCCGCCCTGTCCGCCGACGCCGGCTATCTGGCGAATTTAAAAGATTACAACACGACGCTCGGCGTATCCGTAACCAACGCCAGCGGCGAACTGACCTATCTCGAAGACAGCGCCACCCTGCCGCTCATTCTGCGCGGCGGCGCCTCCTACCGGAAAGTTGACGAGCTTGACCGGGGCGTAATGTTCACCGCCGATTATCTGCGCTACTATCAGGAAGAAGCGAACCGCCTGCGCGTGGGCATGGAGCTGCTGTTTGAAAAATACGGGGCATTGCGGGTGGGCTACAGATTTCTTGAGGACGACGGGTCAGGCTTCACGGCCGGAGCGGGCGCGACGATGGCGGGCGCGTCGTTTGATTTCGGTTTTGCGCTAGGCGGCGATCTGGACACCCGGTTCCAGTTCGGCCTTACCTATAAATTCCCGCCGATGCGGATAAAAGTGCGGCAGTTCACGAC
>JAQVSV010000046.1 GCA_028700325.1 Elusimicrobiaceae bacterium
CTTGCTTGTGGAAATATCGGGATATTTGCACGCCGCGTCAGAAAACAGCGCGAGATTATCGTGCCATACCCGGCAGCGCGCCCGCGCCGCGAAAAAAAGCGTTGCGGCAAGCGCCGCCATGCAGGCCGCGGCAATGACGGCGAATTTTATATTGCGCGCCCGCAGGTTCCGCAGCAGCCGCTCCGCATAAACAGCCACGGGCAGAAACAACCCCAGCGACGGAATGTAGGAATAGCGGTCCGCCGTCACCGCCTGGCCGGATGGAAAAAACTGCAGCGCAGGCGCGACGGCGATAATATAAAACGCCAGCCCGGCCATAAGCGGTTTTTCCCGATGAAACCGTTTGACCGCAAGCAACAGAACTCCCAGCACCAGCGCCGGACTGAGCAGATAGTCAAGCGGCAGCGCCCCGCCATTGCGCGCCGGAAAAGGATAGATCGCCGACAGCCGAACCGGATAAAACAGTTTGACGGCATAAAATTTCAGCCCGTAAAAGACAAAAAATATCCGGTCGGACAGGGAATACCCGGATTTAAACTGGTTCGCCGATCCGAGCAGAAAATAAGTCCACAGCCCGAACGCTCCCGCCACAAGAATGTACGGCAGCTTTTCCGGCAGCAGCCGTTTGTCAAATTGCCGCCCCAGCAGATAATCGTACACGAAAAGAACAGCCGGCAGGGTAATGCCCATGGGTTTTGCGGTCAGTGAAACCCCGAAGCAGACAAGCGCGGCGATATACCGGATCCTGCTCCGGTTTTTAACATAGGCCGCATAAAAAACGGACGAAAGCAGAAAGAAGAGGGCGTACAGCACGTCCTTGCGCTCGCTCACCCACGCGACTGATTCCACCCGCAGCGGGTGCACCCCGAACAGCAGCGCGCAGATAAACGCGGCCGCGGTGTTTTGGGTGAGCAGCAGAATCAGCGCGAACGCCAGCCCGGCGTTGGCGGCATGCAGTGCGATATTGGTTATGCGGTAAGGCGCGGGGTCAAGCCCGCAATACCTGTAATTGAGCGCGAGCGTTACTATGGAGGCGGGTTTGTAGAGCCCGTAATGCGTACCGGCAAAAATGCGTTTTATGCCGCCGGGCGAAAGATCGCGGATAAGCGGATTGCCGGAAACATAAATGGCGTCATCCCATACGAAATCATTTTTGACCGACGGCCATAACGCACCCGCAGCAGCAGCCATTACCGCCAGAAGCAATCCGGTTTCAAGTAAAATATTTCGCATTGTAACAGTATCTGCCTGCAGAATGAAAGGCTATCATTTTGCCGGCCGGATTGCCACCGCCGCGCCGCCGCAACCCGGGAATTCCCGCACCCGTGCGTGCCGCGAATTCGCGGGGCGCAACCGCGCCGGAAACATAAAAATTTTGTACCCTGTAACCATGAACAGGAAAGCCGCGCTGCTTGTGAAACTTACCGGCCCGCTGATAATACTGCTGGCGGTTTACGGCATTTACCTGCTGGCGCCTTTCTTGGAATATATGGCCATAAAACCGCTGTCCGGCGACATAATCTGCCGCGCCAATTCCGGCGGCAGCGAAGGAAGATTCTTTTCCGCCGTCAGCGGCGAACCTGTTTCCGAATGCGGGCTTGTGCTCAGCCACCACTGGCGTTGGTATGTGCTGGACTTTAACGGGCGCGTGACGCTCAAACCGCTCGCCGCCTGGATTTTCAGAAGCAGAAGTTTCGCCGTTTTCCGTATAGCCGAAGCGACGTCCGGCATATCGCCCGGCCTGCGCAATAAATTCGTGGAACTGGCGGGCAGGCCCGCCAATCCGCCCGTTTTCTGCGGAGCGGAAACGATAAGCCGGTTTTACCCGGTCAAGACCGGCTCGGCTGTGACCATTGACGACGGCCTTTCGGCCCGGCTCAAAGAAAACGGTTTTGCCGTGCAGCCGGGCGTAAAAGTGGTCACGCCGGGCAGCATCGCCCGCTCGGCGACACTGGACGAAATTTTTTCAACCGGCATGGAAACCGGCCGGCTTAAAAGACGCTAGCGCGCATACGCCCGCGCGCCCGGAGTGACATAGGCATGAAAACCGTAATTTACGCATTTTCAGGAACCGGCAACTCACTTCATGCGGCACAACTGCTGTCCGCCGCGCTGGGAGGCGAAACAAGGCACATTCCGGCGGAACTGAAAGCGGGCAGATTCAGCTGCGAAGCGGAGACCGTCGGCTTCGTCTTCCCGGTTTACTGCTGGGCCGCGCCGGGCATTGTGGAAACTTTCATTGCCGGACTGGAATTTTCCGGCTCGCCGTATATCTTCGCGGTGGCGACCTACGCCGGGTCGAAAGGCTACGCGCTGGGCCACGTGCAGGCCGCGCTGAACCCGAAAGGCGCGAAGCTGGCGGCCGGGTTCGGGTTGAAAATGCCGTCGAATTACCTGCCTTTCCCGCAGGTAAAACCGGCGGAAGAATGCGCCGGACTGCTGAAAAAAGCCGATTCGGAACTGCTTGAAATAGCTGAAAAAGTAAAAATCCGTCATACCGCCCCGGTTGCGCGCGGCTTTTTTCTGCCGGAGCTGTTGCTGCCGCTGCTCCGCAAATTCGTGGTGCATAAAAGTGGCCGCTGGGACACCTCTTTTCACCTTAATTCCGGCTGCAATGGCTGCGGCACATGCGTGAAAGTATGTCCGGCCGGCAATATCGAACTTTCCGGCGGCAGGCCGCGCTGGCGGCACCGGTGCCTCGGCTGCCTCGCCTGTGCCAATTACTGCCCGCAAAAAGCGATCATGATGAACGGTTTTTCGAAAAAAAACCGGTATCACCATCCCGCGATATCCGCTGCGGATATCGAGTCCCAGAAAATCAGGTGAGCGCAAACCGCCGGCCGTGGCCGGCCCTGCCGGTAAGGGGCGACACCCTGCCGCAGGTCCGCCGGGGAAACGGATTCGCCCGATAACAGTGCGCCAATCAGCTCTTGACAGGCTGGTTAATTACGGCTTATAATAAACCAACATTCGCAATTCACCTTTTATCGCTTCCTGTCTTGAACCTGTAACCGGATGTTAAACAGTTTGTCTGCTATGCGGCGCGCGCTGAATCTTCGCAACATAAGTTCAATCGCAGTGCAATCTCCCGTATGAGCTGTTTTTGGCTTCAGCCGGGAAAAAATCGCGGTGTATGTCCGCGCCCGTATTTCCATGTACAGAACTGCAGGAAAGACAATAGCGGTACTGCGCAAACTGGTCCTTGCAGACAAGGGTCAGCTGCTTATGCCCGCCATATTCTTATTGCCGACACTGTGGCTCTTTGTAATACTGCTGTTGGAAACGGCGAAACTGTCGCGCGCCAAAATAAAATACCAGCTCGCCGCGGACGTGGCGGCCACGGTCGAGATGGAGAACTATGCGGATTTTTTCAACCGGACAGCGTATGTGAACGGAGCGTTTCCCTATCGCATCTTCGCGGAAAATTACGAAGACTGCAAGGTATCGAACGGCAACACTGTCGCGCTTGCAAAAAAGTCATTGACCACGCGCGTTTCCGTTTGTCTGCACGATTTGCTGCTGGCTAACGGCACCTATCCCACCTGGGTGAAGGATGATAACCCTCAAGGGGACAACTTCACTAACGGAGCCCGCCTTTATGAAGATATTGACGACGATTTTGTAGACACGCGGAAGAAATGGCTGATCCAGTTTGTAGGCGCGCATGGCTATGGCACACGCACCGGCAACGGCACCTACGACATGCAAAGTTACGACGGCAAGACAAATGTGGACAACTGGAACCGTCCCTATTTCGGCCCTAACGACTGGAAAGAGTATGATTATATGTTCCGGGACCGCAACCATTTTATCGGCGCGGCGAGCCTCGATTGTGTTAACGCGAAAGAATGGAATACAAACTGCCCTTACACCGCTTTGGAAACATATGTCACTTTCGACACGGTCAAGTTGCACTTTGACTTCTGGTTTCAGGTGTATGCGCTGCTAGGCAACGTGAGCAATTCGCAAACGGCTGTGTTTAAGACACTTATAGAAAACCACGCGTTTTTCCGCAAAGCTTATTACTATAACGCCGGCGACTGCACCGAATCGCCGGGTGGTAATTCGGTAACCGATGAAGACGTCTGCCTCCAGTCCGGCGGCCAGTCCGGCCTTTCCGGCGATAACGGCGCCAGAGCCATTGGAAGCGCTGTTTTTGAAACCGAAGCCAAAGAACTTACAACCACCACATTTTTCTATTCAAAGGCAAAAGCGGATATTTCAGAGTTGCGCCCGATTTACCGCCAAACCCTTGTATACGGCGATTCCACCGATGTTCAGCCCCGGCTGTTTCAGCTCCGGGTGTTTAAGGAAGCCGAGCTGGACAAACTCAAAACGCTTGGCGACGGTCTTGATGTTTACCAAATCTGGGTAGCCGAAAATAATTTCTTTGACATTAATGTGAATGCGCTAGGAAGCGGGCAGAACTGCGGCGACAGGCTTTGCGTGCACAACAAAGTGTCCGTACGGTCTTCCATCTTCGGGGAACATGGCGGCGGGGATAATAATACCGTCTGGCCGTACCCCACTCCTAAATATCAGGTGGTGCTGGACCCGTGAGCGCCGCTGCCGACACACAGCGCGGCAGCATAACCGGGCCGCAGCAGCTGCCGTTTCACCTGAAACAGCCGTGCGCCGCGCCAGCGGGATTATGCACCGTATCCGGCTGACCGCCGCGGTCCCCTGGCGGCAGGCTCAAGCGCAGTCCAGCCGGAACAGTTTTACCGGCTCGCTGTAGCCTTTAAGCATGAATTCTTTTTCGGAAGGCAGCCACTTAAACTCCTCTCCCGCCGAGTCGGCAAACACGCCCGAAGCGAGTATTTCGCCCGGCCTGGCGCAGGACTGGATGCGTTCGGTCATGTTCACCGTATCGCCCAGAACGGCGTATTCGATGCGGTCTTCCGAACCGAGATTGCCGGCTACGATTTCCCCGAAATGCAGCCCGATCCCGACCTCCAGCCCCGGTGTCCGGCCTGCGGCGTTTGCGGCGGACACGGCTTTCACTATTTCGGCGGCGCATTTCGCGGCGCACAGGCACGGATCGTCCAGTTTGAGGGGATCGCCGAACACGGCGATAATCGAATCCCCCACGAATTTGTTCACCGCTCCGCCATGCATGAACACAAGATCGCCGAGCTGGTAAAAATGTTCGTTAAGCAGAGCCATCAGTTTTGCCGGGGCAAGAGTCCGCGCCATTTTGGTGAATCCGCGTATATCCGCTATCAGCACCGCCACCCGCGCCGAATGGCCGCGCCCCGCCACTTCAAGATCCGCTCCGGCGGCGAATATTTCGTTCGCCACATGATAAGGCACATATTTTGAAAACGCGTTTTCCAGCCGTTCGCGGTAAACCCGGTCATTCACCAGCGCCTGTCCGCGCTCAAGCGCGGAACCTGCGGCGAAAGAACACAGCACGCCGAACAGCGCCATCATTCCCACGTTAATCCATAACTGCCATGCTGTCTGGGCCGGAAAACCGTAACGCGCCCCCAGCCATTGCGCGAACACATACGCGCAGGCGGTGGCGGCGGTGGCCGTCCAGACCGCTTTTCGGTTGACCCGGAACAGCGAAACGCCTATGAGGAAATAAAAAAACGCGTCCGCGCCCGCGCCGATATCGTCGCGCAAAGACAGCGCGGCAAACCCGGCGAACAAAGCGTCGGCCACAGGCACGGCGAACTTGAACCAGGGCTGGAAAACGCGTCTGTAATTAACAGTCCACAGCATCGCCGCGCCGAATGCCAGCCACAGCCAGCCGATGTTAAACACCAGCCCCGACAGGCGCTCCGGCATCCCGGCCCCCAGGCCCAGCTCAGCCAGTTCGGTGCCGGCCAAAAGCGCAATAATGCACAGCCTCAGCACATTGATAATGCGTTCGCCCTTGACTGCTTCGGCAGACAGATAAGCGGTCATATGCCGCGCATGGTTCATTGCAATACAATAGCTTTTACAGACCGCGCAACTCAAGCCCGGCACAAACTGTTATAATCAGCCACATGGACAAAACAGGGAAAACCGCGCTGCTGGCGTGTATCGCGCTGTGTTTGACAACGGGCGCGATCGGCTCCGCCGCTGCCGGTTTGGCGCCGGACTGGTATGCGAGCCTGTCCAAGCCGGCGTGGAATCCGCCGGACCGGCTTTTCGCGCCCGTCTGGACCGCGCTTTACCTGCTAATGGCAGTCGCTTTATGGCTTGTGTGGAAAACAGAATCCGTGCCCGCGCGCAAAACCGCGCTGGTCCTGTTTGGTGTCCAGCTGGTTCTGAACGCCGGCTGGCCGCTGATATTCTTCGGCTGGCGCAGCCCGGGTGTTGCGCTGGCGGAACTGCTGATCCTCTGGCTGGCCGTGGCGGCGACACTGGCTGTTTTCGCGAAACAATCCCGCACGGCGGCATGGCTGCTTGCGCCTTATCTCGCGTGGCTGAGTTTCGCGGGCGCGCTCAATTTCGCGATCTGGCGGCTTAATCCGGGCAACGCCGGTCCGGGTGCCACGGCGGCGGAAACAACCGTGGCGCCGCGCTAAGTCCGGCCGGCCATACCTGCCGTTAAACGCTGTGGCGCGCCATTCCCCGATTTTTTACAATATAGCATGCTCTGGGCGTCACTCGCGCTGCTGTCGGCGGTTTTTTCCGCGATCGCGGCGGTAATTGAAAAGAAAATCCTTTTTACGGAAGAGGCTGTTCCTTTTTCGTTCGTATTCGCCGTTGTTTCAGCCGCAGTCGCGCTGCCGCTGCTGCACGGCGTTGACTTCGGCGCCGTTTCGCGGACAGGGCTCGGTCTGCTGTTTTTCAAAACCGCGCTCGGCTCGGCGGCTTTCCTGTTTGTCATGGAAAGCATAAAACGGCTGGAACTAAGCGGCGCGCTGCCTCTGCTTGCGCTGACGCCCGCGCTGGCGGCGGTCGGAGGGCTGTTGTTTTTAGGCGAAACATTATCCGTGCGCGAAACAGGCGGACTTGTGACGATACTGGCCGGCACCTACCTGCTGCAATCCGACGGCAAAACCGGCCTTTTCGAGCCTTTCATCAAACTGCTCAAGGCAGACGGCTACCGCTATATCCTGGCCGCGCTGACGATTTTTGCCGTCACCTCGCTTATTGACAAAACCGCCATAACCCGTTACCGCATGAAACCGGGCGCGGTGCTGGGTTTCAACCAGCTGTTCCAGGCGTTTTGTTTCTGGGCGGTATACCTGGCGCGCGGGTATGGATATCGCCAGACAGCCGCGCTTGTCAGACGATGCGGCGGGCTGATTGTCACGCTCGCGCTTGTTTCACTGGTGTACCGCTGGGCCCAGATCGAAGCGGTCAGGCTGGCACCGGTCGCGCTGGTGCTGGCCTTGAAGCGCACTTCGGTGTTTATGGGCACGGCGGCAGGCGGCAAACTGTTCGGCGAGCACGATGTTCCACGGAAAAGTTTCGCCGCGGGCATTATAGTCGCCGGCGCATTTCTGATAATGAACAACGCGGGGTAGAGCTTATGAGAAAAATTGCATTTTTAATTATCGCGCTGGGTTTTCCGGCCTGCGCGGCGGACCGGCAGGCAGTTCTGCCAGAACTGCTCGGCAGTTATGAAACCGGCGCGCTGGCGGACGCGCAATGGTCTTTCCGCGCCGTCTACACCGCCGACGGAACAGAACTGGCCTCGTTCAACTCCGGCAAGAACCTCTGCCCCGCTTCGGGAATGAAACTTTTCACCACCGCCGCCGCGCTGGAACTGCTCGGGCCGGACCACCGGTTCAAAACCGAACTGCTTTATTCCGGCTCGATTGACGATGAGGACGGCGTGCTCAAAGGCGACCTCTACATCCGCGGCGGCGGCGACCCCACGCTGGGATCGGACCGGGTAAAAGGCTCGCTTTCGCTAGCGCGCGTCGTGGACAAATGGGCGCGCGCGGCCAAAGCCGCCGGCATCAGGGAACTGCGCGGCTTCATCCGCCCAGACGACAGCTATTTCAAGGGCGATTCCGTGCCCGGCAAATGGTTCTGGGAAGACGTGGGCAATTATTACGGCGCGCAGGCCTCCGCCCTGAGCGTGAACGACAATATCCTGTACCTCCATTTCAAGCCCGGCAGGAAACCGGGACTGCCCGCCATTCTTGAAGACACGAACCCAGCCCTGCCCAATTTCACGCTGCAGAACAATGTGCTTACCGGGCCGGCCGGTTCCGGCGACAACGCGTTTGTTTATAACGGGCCGGATTCCTACAGCGGCTATGTGTCGGGCACGGTGCCGGCGGGCCCGCTCTTTTCCGTAAAAGCCGCATTGCCGGAACCGGGCGTTTATCTGGGGCATGAACTGCTGGCCGCGCTTTCAAAAGCCGGCATAAAAACTCCGTTCGGGGTGCGCAAAGCCGCAAAAGACACCGACAGCGCGCGCCTGACAAAACTCACCGAAACCCTTTCCCCGCCGCTTGACGACATCATTTTCGTGACCAATAAAACGAGTTTCAACCTGTACGCGGAAACAATGCTGCGTCACCTGTCGGCATCCGGCAAGGCGGAGGACGGCATAAAGAATATCCTGCTTTTTCTGTCTACCGAAGGCGTGTCGGCCGCGGGCCTGAAAATGTATGACGGCAGCGGACTTTCCCGAGCCGACACGGTTACCGCCCGTTCCGTCACCGATCTGCTCGCCCGCATGACGGCAAAATCGTATTTCAGGGAGTTTTACGCTTCGCTGCCCGTAGCGGGCGACCCGGCGGATTTAGGCCGCATGAAAGATTTCGGCGCCGGCACGCCGCTGGCGAAAAACGCGCGCGTCAAAACCGGCTATATGGAAGGGGTGAAGAGTTTTTCGGGGTATATGAAGGATCGGTCGGGCAGACAAATCGCGTTTTCCTTTATCGCCAACAATTTTTCCACGGATTCCAGACAGCTCGCCGCTATTGCCGTGCAGCTGCTCAACGCCTGCTACTGACACCTGTAACGGCGGGCCCGGAAGGGGCCCGCCGCCAGACACCTTATGCGGTTTAGAAAGCCAGCCCGGCGCGCGCATACAGCGTGCGGCCCGGAGCGGGCGCGCCATAATCGGTAAAATAATTCCTGTCCAGCAGATTGGTTCCGCCCGCGCGCAGCAATAAATCCGCGGTGACGTGATAGGAAATATTCGCGTCAACGGTGCAGAACCCGCCCAGCGTCACCCAGCCGCCCGCCGCATCCTGAACATACCGGCTGGAAAATGCGGACAGCTTTGCGAATAACTCGAATTTACCGTTAATTTTCCACAGATCGCTGGCGTAAAACCGGTGCGCCGGGCGATCGCGCAGTTTGTCGGACTCTGCGCCCGGAGTGGTGTTTCGAGCGTGAAGGTAAGTATAGCCGATATCGGTTTCATTCGAACCCGGAAGCGCGCTTTTAACCGACATCTCCACCCCCTTGAATTCGGCTTTGCCGATATTCTGCATCTGGCTCGCGCTGGAACTGAGAACAACCGAGTCAATCAGGTCGCGCACGGGGTTATAAAACACCGACGCCTCAACTGCGGTCTTTAAGCCCGGCGCAAACAGCCGCGCGCCCGCTTCGTAGTTATGCGAAACCTCCTTCTGCAGGTTCGGATTCGGAATTTTGGTGTCAATATAACCTGAATACAGTTCCTTGAGAGTGGGAAAGCGGCTTTTGATACCGGCGCTGGCGTAAAATTCGGTATCTTCATCCAGCGAGTATTTCACACCAGCCTGGGGATTGAAAGCGGTATCGCTGCCGCGCACAAATCCGCCGTTGGAATAAAGCGGATCCTGAATATCGCAGCTTGCACCGATAAGCGCGGTCAGGCCGTTGTGCGGTTTCCAGTTGTTTTCCAGCCCCAGCGAAAGGGTCTGAGCCTCGTAACGTTCCCATGCCGCACCCGCAGTGTCCTGAGAGCGGTGGATATCCTTTTTATAGGAAAACGCGGCGCCCAGCTCGGTCAGGCCGTCGAGCAGAGTGACACTTGGAACAATGCCGCCGCCCCAGGAATAATCGTCATAAGTGGAATGGAAGGCTTTCCTTGTGTTCTGGGTGGTGTAGGTGGCGTTATCATAAGAGTCGAGCACGTTATAGTAGCTGTCGTAATAAAACCGGCTGCCGACATTAACCATGCCAAACGAGGAACTCCCCACCGCATAGTAGGTATTCTTCTTCCATTCGCTAAACCGCCAGTAGCGCGGATTATAGAGGTTGGCGGGAACCTGATAGTTCGCGTCAACGCAGTTCACGGCGAAGGCGTATTCATGATTTTCGCTGGGCACAAGACCCAGCTTGCCCGAATAATTGCGCCTGATATAGCCGGAGTTCTGGCGGATGCCGGAGGAAGTCTGCGAGCCGGCGGGTGTGAAGCCGTTTGACAGAGCGAACCCCTTTGAGTCGGCATAATCGGCCGACACCGCGGCATAGAACCTGTCCTGCCTGGTACCCGCGCCGGCCGAACCGGCGCGGTCGGTTTCGCCGGCGAACGAGCCGTCGGCAAACAGCTCCAGCTTCCCGCGCGGTTTGGCGGTAATCACATTCACCACGCCGCCCATGGTATTGGGGCCGTTAAGCACGGAGCTGAGCCCTTTCGATACCTGAATTTTCGACACATTCGACACCGGCAGCTTGTTAGTGTCAATAATATCGCCGTAAGGCACATAGACCGGCACGCCGTCAAACATTACCGGCACCTGAAGCTGCGACGCGCCGCGCAGATAAAACGACTGCTCGCCCCGGCTGGTGCGGGTTTCCGAGAATCCGGTAACCTTGAGCAGCGCGTCCGACACGCTTTTGACATTATCTTCCAGCAGTTCCTTTGAACCTATTTCGGCGGACGAGTAAACCGCCGACTGCTTCGCCGCGCCCGACTGGCTGGCAATCTCGCCCAGTTCGAACACGCTTTTTGACGGCGGCGCGACCGGTTTCTGCATCAGCGGGACGGAAAGCCCGTTTCCGCTTTCCGCCGGAACCTGCGCCGCATATTCCTGCGAACTCACGCACTGCGACAGCAATAACAACGCCGCCGCGGCGGGTATATATAAACGCATATATCCTCCGTGGCTGCCTTTTACGCTGTGATCTTACGGGAAACGCATCAGTGAATTTCAATTCGCGCGCTATACAGACCGGGGCAGGCCAAATGGTATTTTCCTGTTCCAGTATAGCATTTCGCAGGCGGCGCGGGTTTTAATCGCCGCCAAAATGCGCTAGAATTCTGTATGCCGTTCGCCGACGCGCACCTGCATCTTCTTCCGCCCGGCATAACCGGGTTCAGCCAGACGCTTGACCGCGCCGGCATAACCCGCGCTTTTGCAAATTCCGCGGGAAAAGCGGAGTGGCAGAACACGCTCTACGCGGCGCGCTGCGGCCCGGTAACGCCTTTTATCGGGATACATCCGTGGTTCTGCGCGCGGCACACGCCGGCGGATTTGGCGGAGCTTGATGCCCTGCTTGCCCGCAACCCAGCCGCGCGGGTTGGCGAAACCGGACTGGACGGCGCCATCCAGACCGCCATGCCACTCCAGGAGGAATTTTTCGCCGCGCAGGCCGAACTGGCACGCCGGCACCACCGTGCGCTGAGTGTGCATTGCGTCAAGGCGTGGGCCGGCATGATGAAGATTTTGCGGCGGACCGGGCCGTTCCCGGCCGGGTTTATAATGCACGGGTTCAGCGGCCCGGCCGAACTGATCAGTGAACTGACGGAACTAGGCGGATATTTTTCGTTCGGGCCGCGCGTTCTGGACCCGCGCGGCAAGCGTCTGCCAAGCCTGATCAAAGCCGTGCCGGCGCACAGGCTGTTATGCGAAACGGATTTCCCGCACGGCAGGATTAACGGTACGGTTCCGCCGTTTCCGCCTATTGATCAGGTTACAATGGCGGTCGGAGCGCTGGCTGGCATAAGCGGCCCGGCGGAAACATTTTATGAAAACGCCGGCCGGGCCATAGGATTTTTATGAGCGATTTCAGCCAGCGCACCCTGTTATTGCTGGGCGAAACCGGCGTGCGGAAACTGGCAGCCGCGCATGTTCTGATCGCGGGGCTCGGCGCGGTGGGCAGTTTCGCCGCGGAAGCCTGCGCGCGGGCCGGAGTAGGACAGCTGACTCTGGCGGATTTCGATGTGGTGTCGGAATCAAACATCAACCGGCAGCTTTTCGCGCTGCATTCAACCGTCGGGCAAAAAAAAACCGGACTGGCTCTGGCACGGATAAAAGATATCAATCCCGCATGCAGGGTTATCGTGCGGGAAGAATTCATTGATCCGCAGAATATTTCCGGACTGCTGGCGTCCGGCCCGGACGTTGTGCTTGACGCGATTGACACCTTCAATTCAAAGCTGGCGCTTATCTCGCACTGCGCCGCCAATGGCATTACCCAGTTTTCCTCAATGGGCGCGGCGCGCAAGTCGGACGTTACGCGCATAAAGGTATCAGCCATTCAAAACGCCACGCACTGCCCGCTCGCGCGGAAACTGCGCATAACCCTGAAAAAAAACGGCGTAACCGCGCCTGTCCAGTGCGTATGGTCGGATGAGGAGCCGGCAAACTGCGCCGCCGCGCCTGAAGAAACGCGCGACGGAACGCCGCGCCGTACTTTCGGCAGTCTGTGCGCGGTAACCGGGATATTCGGGCTGACGCTCGCCGGGCTCGCAATTAAACATATCGTCGCCAAGGAATGAAATGATGACCAGAATCCTGCTGATTGCGTTTTTTTGCCTTGCAAGCTCGCCGCTTATGGCGCAAAGCGCCGCCACGGCCGCGGCAACGGCAATAAACACCGAAACAAAGCCGGCGTCGCCAGCCAAGCAAACCAAACAGGTTCGCGCTAAAAAAACCAAACCCGCAAAGGCGGGCAAAAAAACCGCCGGAAAAACAGTCGCCGGAAAAATGCGCGGCAAGAAATACTGCGTTACCAGCCTGGCGATTGATTATAACGGCACGGCCGTATCAACAACAGCCGTGAAACCACGATGAACCGGCTGAACTGCGCGGTTGCGGCGGGTCTTGTACTGTTATCGGGCGCGTGTACCGGAATCGCGCGGAACGATCGGGAATTCGCGGCGGCATTTTTCGCAGGGAAGGAATCGCCCCGGCTGCCCGATAATGCGCTCGTGCTGCTGACCGATTTTGAAAGCGGCATAGTATTCGCCAGCCCGAGCCTGCTTGAGCTTTCCGGCTATACCGCGAAGGAACTTGAAGGCGAAAACTATTATCAGCTTCTGCTGGAAGAAAGCGCTGTCCGGCCGGACAAGGCCGCCGTGGCCGATTCCCTTCAAACTGGCCAGTCCGTTACCGTGGAATCGGAAATGCTTACCAAAGAAGGAACTATTATCTACGCAACCGCAACCATTGCCGTAACGCGCGGCGCCGACGGCAAACCGGCAGGCGTAAGCCGCACTCTGCGGCGCACCCTGTTTTAAATTCCTGAAACATGAGTATTATACTAACTCTCCAGCGCGTGAAAACATTTAAAGTGCACCCCATGAGTTGGACATATGCTTAGATAGCGGCTGGCAAGTTTAGTTGTGTCCAGAGGGTCGGCATCACTGTTTGCGGCGATAATTTCAACCCTGCTTTTGCTTCGAACTCTTCCGGCGGC
Organism: Elusimicrobiaceae bacterium; assembly: GCA_028700325.1. NCBI lineage: Bacteria > Pseudomonadati > Elusimicrobiota > Elusimicrobia > Elusimicrobiales > Elusimicrobiaceae > Elusimicrobiaceae bacterium. The sequence continues at coordinate 13,540 of JAQVSV010000046.1, forward strand.
AAATACCCAGGCGCCGAATGCAACCGCTTTCTACTAACACCATCCCGATAAAATGCTGTATCTGCGCGACGGCTATGCGGGCAGCAGCACGGCGTTTTAAATTCCTGAACCCCGCATATATACTGGTAAGACCTGCCTGCATTTATCAAACGTTGCCGACAAGCAGCTATGTTTTGCGAGATACCCCGCCCCCAGGCTTAGCCGGAGGGGGGGGGCGTTTTGCATAACCTGTTGCCTGTTGTTTGCCCCGCTTACGCAGGGTTACACACTTCATCCCACTGCTTAAGCTATGCCATGTCGGCAATCATTATGTCGTGCCAACCAGCACCGGGTTTTATGCAGAATGTGTGCGAAATGTGCAAACCAGTTAAACATAAATACACATATCTAGCCTGTTTGTGACAAAATTTACTTTGTATGTTAATTTTTAGCTAACAATCAGAACTTTCCAGCATGATCATCATGATCATACATTAGTTTTTTATCGCTCATATGGCTATAGAACAGGATTTTAAGGCAATTAAAAATAAATCATAGATATTAAAGGTTATTTTCTAAAATTTATCAAGTTATTATAAACTCTCATGTTGGGTAAAAATCTAATGCAAGATTAGTTGACAAAATAATATATAATGTGTAAAATATAATAGTCTTTTGGGTAGAGGGAGGCTCTGGGGGAAAATCCTTCCGGCATATGCCGGAAGGATTTTTCACATACCGGCCGCGCAAAAATTTCGCGCAATCACTCCGCTTATATGCGGTGTTTTGAAATTGTAAACGAAAAATCCGGCAAACGGCATGTGCAGCAACGGGGCCGCAACCTGTACGGTTGCGGCCCCGTTCAATAAACTGTTCCGAACAGAGGTTCAGCAGCCGGTCAGATTTCCTCGGCTTTCTGCACATCATCCGCAATGTGATGCGGGGTAACGGGTTCCGGCGCATGTTTAGGATTCGGCAAATCGAGTATCAGCCGCCAGACCGCCCAGAGCATTGACATGGTAGCCAGAAAAAACACGACCGGCAGAAAATCCGGCATCGTCATGTCAAGCACCTTGGCGGTGTCATATATCACATAAATAATGTAGGTGAACGCTATCCCCCAGCCGTAAGCCTTATCCTTGAAACCGCCGAGCATGATGCCCATCATGGCAATAGCCACTTCAAATAGAATTGAAACGTATTGCATTTTTTCCATAAAACGGTTCCCTCCATTTTATCTGCTAGATTATACAATAAAATGAACCTTTCTCCGGTTTGCGCCGGGAACTTCGGTTTGTACAAGCTGTCGTTTGCTCCGGCAGCGGGGAAGCATAATTCATTACCATGCTTGAGCTATGCCATGCCGGCAATTATTCTGTCGTGGCGACCAGCGCCGGATTTCTTGCGTGCGGAATATTTATCAGATCCGCCCGCGCCGCCGGGCAGAACCGCCTTTTGAAAATAGCGCGGCATATTGCGCTCGCGTGCCAGCCACTTCTCCCGCGGGCGGGAGCGCGGGCCGCAAAAATGTATAATCTGGAAATGTTTACATTTGCGCGCGGCAATTCGCCGCTTACAAAATCCGGGAAGCTGAAAGTTTTTTTCACCGTATTGTCAGCGGGTTTCGCGCTTGCGGCGCTCTACTGCTGCGTAAGCGGCGCGTTGCACGGTTATAAATTCCCTTACGGCAGTTTGTTGTTTAACTCCGAACGCCAGTTCGGAGATTTTTACGACAACTGGTTCAAATGGCAATATGACCGCCAGTTTCTGCTGTCGCGTTCCGCTCTCACCGTGCTGCCGCTGGGCAATGTGCTCATGTATGCGTTTTCGCGGATAAATCCGGCATGGACGGCCCTGTTCATTTTTTCTGCGCTAGGCGCGGCGTTTTTTGTCTGTTATTGTTTCTGGGGAACGGGCAGGCTGTCGTTCGCAGTGCGGGCGGCGGCGGTTATCGCGTTATGCGGGCTGTGTTATCCATTTCTGTTTACGCTCGACAGGGGCAACATGCAGCTTTATTACTTTATGCTGGTGTCCGCCTTTCTTTACGCATACAGCCGGGGCGCGTATGCGGTTGCGGCGGCAATATTCGGTTTTTCACTCGGATTAAAACCGTTTCATATAGTATTCGCGGTTTTATTTGTGGCGGACCGGAAATACCGGGAGCTTGCGGCCGCATTCTGCGTGTTCGCTCTGACGGCGGCGGGCGCGTCCGCCCTGCTTGCCGTATGGAACGGGCTTACCGTTAACCAGTTTCTGCATCCGGATCCCGGGCCCAAAGGAAACTGGACAGTAAGTTATCATCAGGCTTATGTGGTAGGCAATAACGGCCTGTTTTTCGGGCACAGCGTGTTCGGCGCGCTCAAAGTCGTGCTGATGCATTTTTACAACTGCGGGCTTTTTGCGCTGGGTACGGTGGAGGAGCTGGTCGAGCGGATGGCCAGGCCCTATTTTGTCGCGGCTGCCGCCGGATACCTGTATGCGGCGTGGTTTGTTATCCGGCGCGAAACGGTTTTGTGGCGCAGGGTTGCGCTGCTGACAGTCTGCATGACGGCATTGCCGTTCGTGTCGGCAGATTACCGGCTGACGCTGTACCTGATTCCGTTTTTCATGTTTCTCAACGCGCCGGGCGAGAATACGGATTTTGTTTACAGCGTGCTGTTTGGACTGGTGCTGATTCCCAAGAATTACTATTTCCGCGTATTTTCATTTGTGCCGCCCGATACGGGCCTGGGTATCGTGGCCACGCCGGCAGTGCTGCTGTATTTCGCGTGGCGGCTGATGCGGGACCGCCGGTTCGTAACCGGCGCCGGTGTGAAAGCCGACTGAGGTTTTGTTTTTTCAACGCCGTGGTTGCCGAACAGACTATACCGCCGCGCGTACCGGTTTGCTGATGCGGCTTGCCGCTCTGGCGCGGAACAGGGCGTGCGGCGTTTTTGGATATTCATTTGCCAAACGGCTGGAAAATTATATAATTTAAAAGATTTCCGAAGTACAACGGAGAGATGGCCGAGAGGCTGAAGGCGGCGGTTTGCTAAACCGTTATACGGGTGTAAACCCGTATCGAGGGTTCGAATCCCTCTCTCTCCGCCAGATTTTTTCATAGATATAACTGCATGCCGGCTTCCGGGCACTCCTGCCTGGACCGGCATGTAGTATTCTATGGTACCTTTCTCGGCATCCTTAT
>JAQVSV010000047.1 GCA_028700325.1 Elusimicrobiaceae bacterium
CCCTGATGGTTAAAAATCTGAATAAATATTTTGATAGCCCCTGGATAAGGGCCATAAAGAAAGTTTGATCAAGGAGCGGTTCTAAAGATGACAACCGACAATAAAGAGGAACTTCGCATAAACTACGATTCTTCCAAGATTCAGGTGCTGGAAGGTCTGGAAGCGGTAAGAAAACGGCCCGCGATGTATATCGGCTCCACGGGTTCTATGGGTTTTCACCATCTGGTGTATGAGGTGGTGGATAACTCGGTGGACGAAATTCTGGCGGGCGGCGCGACAACCATAGAGGTAATCATCAAGGACGACCGCACTCTTGCGGTCATTGACGACGGGCGCGGCATTCCCGTTGACCCGATGAAAAACGCGAAAGATCCCAAGCTCCGCAATAAATCCGCTCTGGAAGTTGTGATGACGGTTTTGCACGCCGGCGGAAAATTCGGCGACGGGGCGTATAAAATTTCCGGCGGCCTGCACGGGGTGGGCGTGTCGTGCGTTAACGCCCTGTCGGAAAACCTGGAGGTGGAAGTTTCGCGCGACGGCCAGCTGTTTTACCAGCAGTATCGGCGCGGGATTCCGCAGGACAGCGTCAAGGTGATAGGCAAGACCAGGGAACACGGCACTAAAGTCACGTTCACTCCCGATACGGAGATTTTCGATCCGAATCTTGTGTTTTCCTATGACATCATCTCCAACCGGCTGCGCGAGCTGGCGTTTTTAAACGCCGGAGTCCGCATCTCCATTACCGACGAACGCGAAGAGAACAAACAGCACGTTTTTCATTTTGAAGGCGGCATTTCGCAATTTGTGAAATTTCTCAACACCAACAAGACCTGCGTGCACAGCGAGCCGATCTACATCAACAAGGAAACCGACAATGTTTACGTTTCCTTCGCCATACAGTATAACGACGGCTATTCCGAAAACGTGTATTCCTTCGTCAACAACATCAATACGATCGAGGGCGGCACCCATCTGTCGGGCTTTCGTTCGGCGTTGACGAGGATCGTTAACGAGTATATCAAGAAATACGATATTTCAAAGGAAAAGGACATTGCGCTTTCCGGCGAGGATATCCGCGAGGGTCTGGCGGCGGTGGTTTCGGTGAAGATTCCCAATCCGCAGTTTGAAGGCCAGACGAAAACCAAGCTCGGCAATTCCGAAGTGGAAGGTATAGTGCGAGCCGTGGTGGGCGACGCTCTGACCACGTTTTTCGAGGAAAACCCGAAGACCGTAAAAAACATCTGCCAGAAAGCGATCCAGGCTTTTCAGGCCCGTGCGGCCGCCAGAAAAGCGCGCGAGCTCACCCGGCGCAAAGGCGCGCTGATTGACGGCGGCCTGCCCGGCAAGCTGGCCGACTGTCAGGAAAGAAGCTCCGAACGCTCCGAGCTGTTTCTGGTTGAAGGCGACAGCGCCGGCGGTTCCGCCAAGCAGGGCCGGGACCGGGTGTTTCAGGCCATTCTGCCGCTGAAAGGCAAGATTCTCAACGTCGAAAAAGCGCAGATGATAAAGATTCTGTCAAACGACGAAATCAAAACCCTCATTTCCGCCATCGGCACGGGTTTCGGAGAAGACGAAGGCGGATTTGACATAACCAAACTGCGCTACAACAAAATCATCATCATGGCCGATGCTGACGTTGACGGCCAGCACATCCGCACGCTGGTTCTTACTTTCTTCTACCGGCAGCTCAAGCCGCTGTTGGAAGCGGGGCATATCTATATCGCCCAGCCGCCGCTGTACAAGATCAGGAAAGGCAAGAAGGAGATGTACATAGACAACGAAGCGGAGCTGCAGAACTGGATTATCAGCGAAGGAACCTCGTCGGCTACGGTTTTTTATGAAGGGAAGGGGGAACTGACGGCCGTTCAGGTAAAGGAAATGCTCAAGCTGCTGACCGAGCTGGCCGACATGGAATTCCGGCTGGAAATGAAAAAACTGACGCTGGCGGATTACCACAGGTTCCGCGCGCAGGGGCAGATTCCCGTCTACCGCGTGCCGGACGGCGATAATTACCGCTACTTCTACAGCGAAAAGGAATTCCGCGATTTCGAGGCCGAATACATCAAAAATCGCAAAGCGGAAATCATGGCGGAGAAAGGTCTGGATGCGGCCGGCCAGCAGGCCGAACTGTTCGACACGGTTTTTGACGAAGATTTAAGCCCGGAGCACCAGACGCTGTGGGAACTGGGCAAGATAAACGTGATCGGGGCGAAACTGGCCGAGCGGGGCTACTCGCTGGACCAGTATGCCGCCGATCCTGAAAAGAAGAAGACGGTGCTGTTCCGCGTTTCCGACGGAAAGGAAGCCCATGAGGTATACGATCTTAAAGGCCTGCTTGGCGCGATAAAAGACGCCGCTTCGTCCGGCACGACGATCCAGCGCTACAAGGGTCTGGGTGAAATGAATCCCGAGCAGCTGTGGGAAACCACGCTCGATCCCAACCGCCGCAAACTCCTCAGAGTGAAGCTGGAGGACGCGGCCCAGACGGAGCAGATTTTCACGACGCTGATGGGCGACAAAGTCGAGCCGCGGCGTAAATTTATCGAAACGCACGCGCTGGAAGTGCGCAATCTCGATATCTAGTTTGCGGAGGATATTTTAAGATGACAGCCGAAGAAAAACCGATAGATCTGTTTGGGAACATAAAGGAACGCGGCATAGGCGAGGAGATGAAATCCTCCTATATAGACTACGCGATGAGCGTGATCGTGGGGCGCGCCCTGCCCGACGTGCGCGACGGTCTCAAGCCGGTGCACCGCCGCATTCTGTACACGATGAACGAGATGGGCCTGAAGCATAACAAGGCTTTCAAAAAATCCGCGCGCGTGGTGGGCGACGTGCTCGGCAAATACCACCCGCACGGCGACGCTTCGGTTTACGACGCGCTGGTGCGGCTGGTGCAGGATTTCAGCCTGCGCTATCCGCTGGTGCAGGGTCAGGGCAATTTCGGCTCGGTTGACGGGGATCCCGCCGCCGCCATGCGCTACACCGAAACGCGGCTGGCGTCCATTTCGGAAGAAATGCTGGCCGACATAGACAAGGATACGGTGAAATTCGTGCCCAATTACGACGGTTCGCTGCCCGAACCGTTCGTTATGCCGGCGCGGCTGCCCAATTTGCTGGCCAACGGCAGCAGCGGCATAGCCGTCGGCATGGCCACCAACATCCCGCCGCATAATCTGGGCGAGGTGTGCAGGGCGGTGCGCGCGTATATAGAGAACCCGCAGATAACGAATCGCGAGATTTCCAGGATCATGAAAGGCCCGGATTTTCCGACCGGCGGGATAATCATGGGCAAGAAAGGGATTCTGGATTACTTCGAAACCGGCCGCGGGTCGGTGCGCATCAAGGCGCGCACCGATATAGAGGAGCTGCGGGGCAACCGGGAAGCGATTATCGTGACCGAGATTCCGTACCAGGTTAACAAAACGACGCTCATAGAAAATATCGCCAACCTCGTGCGCGAGAAGAAAGTGCCGGACATTTCCGACATCCGCGACGAGTCCGACCGGCGCGGCATGCGCCTTGTCATCGAAGTCAAGCGCGACGGCAACGCGCAGGTAGTGCTTAACCAGCTGTTCAAGCATACCCAGCTGCAGACCACGTTCGGCGTGATCATGCTGGCCATCGTGGAAGGCAAGCCGCGCGTCATGCCTATCAGGGAAGTGCTCGGGCATTACATCAACCACCGCAAGGAAGTGATCACGCGCAGAACCAGGTTCGACCTGAACAAGGCGCTCGCCCGCGAGCATATTCTTGCCGGCCTGCTTATCGCCATAGAGAATATGGACGAGGTGGTTGCGATCATCCGCAAGTCGCAGAACGCGGCGGCGGCCAGGGAAAAGCTGGTGTCCAAATTCAGGCTTTCGGCGATTCAGGCGCAGGCTATTCTGGATATGCGGCTGCACCAGCTGACACAGCTGGAGTCCGACGCGATCGAGCAGGAGCGGGCCGAGCTGGTCAAGCTGATCGCCGACCTTAAGGACATTCTGGCCAATCCCGCCCGCGTACTCGCGATCATAGGCGGCGAACTTGACGAACTGGAAAAAAAATACGCCGACAAGCGGCGCACGGAAGTTACCAACGACACGTCGGAGCTTTCGATGGAGGACCTCATTCCCAACGAGCAGGTTGTGGTGACGATGTCGCACACCGGCTACATCAAGCGTATTCCGCTTAACACCTACCGCGCCCAGAACCGGGGCGGCAAGGGCATTATCGGCGGCGAGACCAAGGAAGAGGATTTTATCGAGAATCTGTTTGTGACTTCCAGCCACGCCACAATCCTGTTTTTCACGACGCGCGGGAAGGTGTATTCGCTCAAGGCTTACGAAATACCGGAAGCGTCGCGCGTGTCGCGCGGGAAGGCGATAGTGAACCTGCTGGAGATGTCGAACGAGGAGAAGATCACCTCCTCGATAGCGATCGAATCGTTTGACGAGGCGAAAGGCGCGGAGAATTATCTGGCGATGTGCACGAAATCCGGCATAGTCAAGCGCACGGCGCTGTCGGCATTCAAGAACATCCGGCGGACCGGGATCGCGGCGATCACGCTGGAAGACGGCGAACTGATGGTGCAGGTGCTGCTGACAAACGGCAAATCCGACATTATTATCGGCACGCGCGACGGCAAATCAATCCGGTTCCCGGAAACCGAGGTGCGCAACATGGGCCGGCAGGCTATGGGTGTGCGCGGGATGAAACTTAACGAAGGGGATTATGTGGTGGGTATGGAAACCGTCAATCCCGAAGACAAGGACACCACCGTCCTCACCGTCTGCGAAAACGGGCACGGCAAGCGCACCGGGCTCGACGAATACCGCGAACAGCATCGCGGCGGCAGCGGCATAATTACCATCAAGACTTCCGAGCGGAACGGCAGGGTGGCTGGCATCAAGGTGGTCAGCGCCGAAGAGGATCTGATGGTTATGACGGAGAACGGCATGATGGTGCGCATCCGCTGCAGCCAGATCCGCGCGGTGGGCCGCAACACGCAGGGCGTGCGGCTGGTGCGGCTGGAAGAAGGCGATAAAATCGCCAGCGTCGCGCCGGTGGTCAGCGAGGACAAGGAAAAAAGCCTTGATAACGAAACAGGACCTCAGCTGTCGGCAGACTGAGGCAGACTTGTTGCGGCTGCGCGCCCGCGCAAGCGGGCGCGCAGCCCAGGAAACCGTTGGCCGGATCCGGGCAGGAAATAAATGCCGCTTAACATAAGAAACAGAGTCTGTCCTTCCTGCGGGTACAACATGAATCCCGCGTTCAGCGAGCAGTGCGACAAATGCGGCAGGCCTTTCCGCTCCGGCGGAGGCGTCAGGTGGCTTCTGGCGGCGCTGCTGCTGGGGGCCGTGGCGTACGGCGGGTCCGAATTCCGGCAGAAATTTTTTTCGCGGCCTGCGGCCCGCCCCGGTTGTTCCCAGCCGCAGATTTCCGAGCAGCCAGCTTTGCCGGCGGAAAAAAACGCCGCCGTGCAGCCGCCGTCCAGCCATGCCGGGCGGGCAAACCCGGACGGGATTTCCCGGCTGGGCGGACTTGCAGCCGGAGTCAAGGGTTTTATCGCGGGCCGAATTGAAGCGCTGGCGAACGGGCTCAGTTTCGGAGTGAAGCGGCCGGACGGGCCGGCCGCGCCGGCCCGGGTGCCGCCGCTTTATTCCCGCGCCCGCGCGGCGGAGGTGAGGGATATGGTGCTGTTCGAGGCGGGGCCGTCCGTGCTGGGCTCAACGGTGCCGTCTTCGCTGGAGGCGCATTATGACGAAAAATCGTCGGCTCCGGTTTTTGTGGACGCTTTTTTTATTGACCGTTACGAAGTGACGGTCGGGTCGTACGCCGTGTGCGCGGCGAGCGGGGCATGCCGGGTGCCGCCCGCCAATCCGGGCTGTTCCGTGGGAGCGGACAAGAACGGCTATCCCGCCAACTGCATCACCTGGCAGAACGCGAGCGATTACTGCCGCTGGGCCGGCAAGCGCCTGCCTTACGAGGCGGAATGGGAGAAAGCCGCGCGGGCCGGAACGGAAACCCAGTATTTTTTTGGTGACAGCGCCGATGATCTGGAGCTGTACGGCTGGTATAAGAGAAACGCGCGGGGCGGCCCGCATCCGGTCGGCCAGCTCGCCCCCAACGGCAAAGGGCTTTACGATATTTACGGCAACGTATGGGAATGGACGCAGGACTGGTACGATCCCAAAAGCTATGACAGTCACGCGCCCGGCGCAATGCCGAAAGGCCCGGAAACCGGCGACCGGCGGGTGCTGCGCGGCGGGTCATACACGAATGACATTGACGCGCTGCGTTCGGCTTTCCGCAACAAGGACGTGCCGACGCTTATTTCTCCGCAACGGGGGTTTCGGTGCGCGGCTGACGTGCTTGAATGAAGCAGGCGGGCTTGACGCGCGGCAGGATCAGGCTGACAGGCCGTCCGATATTTAATAAAATCCATACATGGCCATCATTGTGAATCTGAAGAAATTTCTGGCGGTTTTTATCTTTTCGGCTGTGTGCGTTCCGGCGTTTGCGGCGGTGGAGGTGCGCAATATCCGCTGGCAGGTGCAGGACAAGAAAAATGTTTCCGCGAAGGCGAAATTCGGCGATGTGCCGGAACTGGTGTTTAGTTCCGGCAATATCAAATCGCCGCGGTTCCGCGTCGCCGCGGAGATTTTCAACAATAGCGCACGCTCGGCGGACGCAAGCATTATCAGGTGCGCGTTTTATTTCCGGCTGATAAAACTTTCCGATCCGGCAAAACCGGGCGTCTGGGCCGTTCCGTTCATGACGGAGGAACGCCGTGTTTCAAAAATCAAGCCCGGCAGGATGAATGAGATAAAAATCCAGCATGTTGATATCCGGCCGTTCCTGTCGCGCCTGCGCGAATCGGGCTACTGGCCGGACGCGGTCAAGGTGGAATGCATGGTGGATCCGCGGCCCGGCGATGAAATAGCGGTTGCCGAAAGCGTCATACCCGTCAAATCCCGTTAGGAGCAGCTATGCTGGACATGAAAATTTTAAGGGCCGCACCGGACGTCGTGCGGCAGGCTTATGCCAGCCGCAGCGGCGGGTATCTGCCCGTGCTGGACGAACTGCTGGAGCTTGACGGGCGGTACCGCCGCGCGCTTGCCGAAACGGAAACCCTGCGCGCCGAGCGTAAAGCCGTTTCGGGGCAGGTAGGCCGGGCGCGTGCGGAAAAAGGGGCGGACGCCGCCGCGGAAATCCTGGCGCGGGCCAATGCGCTGAAGCAGGCGCTGGCCGAGAAGGAAGCCGGGCTGGCCGTTTTGAAAAAGCAGGCCGACGCGCTGGCGCTGGCGGTGCCGAATCTGCCGGATGCGTCAGTGCCGGCCGGCCGGAGCGAGGCGGACAATAAAGTTATTTTCGAAGAAACCGCCGCCCGGCGCGGGTTTAAATTCATTCCGCAGGATCATCACGCGCTGGGCGAGCGGCTCGGGATACTGGATTTTTCCACGGCGGCCCTGCTTTCCGGCGCGCGGTTTTCGCTGCTGCGCGGCGCCGGGGCGAGGCTCGAACGCGCGCTGATCAATTTCATGCTTGACCGGCACGGCGCGAAAGGCTACCGCGAAACCATGACTCCGTATATAGTGACCCGCGAAACGCTTACCGGGACCGGCCAGCTCCCGAAATTCGGGGAAGACCTTTACAAACTCCAGGGCGAACCGGAGCTGTTTCTTATTCCAACCGCCGAAGTGACGCTGACCGGCATGTACCGCGGCGCCATGCTGGCGGAGGCGGACCTGCCAAAAAAATTCGCCGCGTTTTCCGCCTGTTTCCGGCAGGAAGCCGGGACTTACGGCAAGGACACGCGCGGGCTGATCCGCAATCACCAGTTCAACAAAGTGGAACTGGTGTGGCTGGCCAGGCCCGAGGATTCTATGGCCGCGCTGGAAACGCTTGTTTCCGACGCCGAAGATATCCTGCGCGCGCTTGAGCTGCCGTTCCGGCGGGTGCTGCTGTGCACGGGCGACACAGGTTTTTCGTCTGCCAAGACTTATGATATCGAGGTATGGTTTCCTTCGGAGAACCGCTTCCGGGAAATATCCTCCTGCTCCAATTGCACCGACTTTCAGGCCCGGCGGCTCAACACGCGCTTTAAACGCGCGGCGGGCGGCGCGCCGGAGTTTGTGCACACGCTTAACGGCAGCGGCCTGGCGGTGGGCCGCACTTTCGCGGCGGTTCTGGAAAACTGCCAGCGCGAGGACGGCACCATACAGCTGCCCAAAGCGCTGGTTCCTTATTTCGGCGCCGACACGATCACCCCGGATAACTGACAATGAAAAAACTTCTTCTGACCGCGCTGGGCGCGGTGTTTCTGTGCCCCGCGGCGGTTGCCGACTCGGCGATGCCGGCCGACCTCGACGAGCATATCATGGACGGGGTGCAGGGAATCCATTCGCTTGCGTTTGACAAGGCGGACGAGAATTTCAACTGGATCCTGACCAATTATCCCGGCCAGCCGTACGGGTATTTCGGGCTGGCGGTCTGTTCGTGGGCACGGCTGGAGTATCAGGAGGAGCAGAGCAGTCCCGAGCTTGAGAAAGAATTCATAAAACGCACCGAAACCGCCGTGGAGCAGGGCAAGAAATGGATAGCGAAGTATCCCGATGACGCTTACGCGCATGTCTGTCTGGGCGGGATATACGGGCTGCAGGCGCGGCTTGAGCTGATGCAGCATAAATGGGTGAGCGCGTTTTTAAAGGGCAAGAGCGGGCTGAAGGCGATGCGGCGCGCGCTCAAGCTGGATCCGGAACTGTACGACGCCAAAATCGGGCCCGGCATGTACGAGTATTACGCCGGCACGCTGGGCGGATTCCTGAAAGTGCTGAACTACCTGTTCATCCGCGGCAACGCCGATGACGGGATCAAGCTGCTTAACGAAGTGGAGCAGAAAGGCCATTTCAACAAGATGGTGGCCAAGCTCCTGCTGATCGAAATTTACACGCAGACGGGCAGCAAATACTCGCGTCCCGATCTGGCGCTTAAAATGGCCAAAGAAGTGCGCGCGGTTTATCCCGATCATCCGCTGGTTCAGTTTATAGAGATCGTCTGCCAGTATGAAGACCGGCATTACGGGCAGGTGCGGGAGCTGGCGCTGGATTTCCTGAAAAAGATAGAAGAGGGCAAGCCGGACTATCTGCCCCGTTATTATTCGCGCGCCTACACCGCGCTCGCCACGTCTTATCTGGCGGAAAAAGAATATGACAGCGCGCTGCAGCATTTCGCCAAAGCCGCCTCCTACACCAGCAAGGAAAAACCGAACCGCTGGGCGGTTTGGGCGGAAGTGCGAGCCGGCGAGATTTACGACTGGAAAGGCGACCGCGCCAGCGCGCTGACGCAGTACAAACGGGCCAACGAATACGAGGATTTATGGGGTTTCAAGGATTATATCTCCGCGCATATCAAACGGCCTGTGACGATGAAAGATTTTCCGGGCCAGCTTCCTCCTCCGTAGCCGGATTGCCGGATACGCCGGTTCCGGCGGTTTCCGCGCGACGCGCCCTGCTTTAGGGCCGCTCGGGCAAGTGCCGGCGGCGTTGCCCCGAAAAGCCGCGTTCTGCGGCAGAAGACGGTTGAGCCGGGCGACAGCGGCTGTCCGTTACGGGTTCCGCGCTCACGAGCCCGCTCTTGCGCGCGCGAGAGTAATTAATAGTATAATGGAAACATATGCACAGGCGGGTAAGCGATATTTTCAACCGGCTTGCGGGCGGGTTTCTGCTTATGTGCGGACTGGGGGTTGTATGCCTCGGCCCGGCGTATGCCGTTTCGCTTGAGCCTGCCGCCGCGGGCGTGACGGCCGCTTCCGCGAAATTCGAGTGGACTCGCGTGCCGGCGGCCGCGCCGCTGGCGGTGCTTTCCACCGACTCTTTCTCGACAGTTTATTCCAGCCAGACCCTTGCCGCCGCAACCTCCTGGTATATCTATACCCCGCTTGCCGGCGACACCACTTATTATTTCATGGTGAAAATCGCTTCCGAGCCGGATACGGAGTACGCTTCCGTTTCCACGCGCACCGTGCCGGTAACCCCGTCCGGCGCGGATATAACCTATATTGCCGAAACCGCGCTGCTGCTTGAATGGGCGACCGGCAGCAATCCGGAAACAACGCAGTATGAGGTGTCTGTCGAGCCGGGCGGAATTTTGGTTACGGGCGCTTTTGCGGGAATGTATATTGCCGGAGGGCTGGATCCAAATACTGAATACACCGCCAGGGTTCGCGCGCTCGGGGCGTCCGGGCCGACCTCCTATTCCAACAATGTTGCCAGCTCCACTTTCGCCCGGCATATCCAGGGCGTTTCGGCCGCACATACAAGCGACGCGGTTTCTGTGGCCTGGGCTCCGTATCCGGCGGCTCCGCAGGCGGATTCCTGCAGCGGCTATCTACTTGAAGTTTCTTCCTATAACGATTTTTCCGTGGCCGCTTCCAGCTCGACCGCAGAGATAACGCTTTCCACGCTGGTCATCTCAGGGCTGTCGCCCAATACGACTTACTATTACCGGGCGGGCGCGCTCAACGGAGCGGGCGCGGTTTCGTATAGCGACGTCTATTCCTTTTCCACTCTGGCGGCCGCGCCGGCCGGCCTTGCGTTGACCGGGCTCTGGCAGAGCAGCGCAACGCTCAGGTGGGACCCGATGGCATTATCGCCGCCATCCGCCAGCGCGCAGGGGTTTGTTCTGGAAGCCTCGTCCACGGGGTTTGACGGAAGCGGGACGCTGCTTTCGTCCATCACCTACTCCGCGTCGGTGACTACGCTTACTCTTTCCGGCCTGCTGCGTCATACCGGGTATTCCTTCCGGGCGGGCGCGCTGAACTGGCCGCTGGAACCGAATTACGGCGCTGTCATAAGCAGTCATACCATGTCGTGGCCGGTGGACGGCGCGCTGGTTGTTTTTTCGCCTTCTTCAACAGAGGTGCTGATTAACTATGTTCCGCTTCCGCTTGTCCCGGAGGATCTGGCGTGCGACGGATACATGGTGGCGTTTTCCTCAAGAACCGACGGTTCCGCGCCGATCCATTTTTCCAGCACCAGCAATCCGTCGGCTTCCGGGTTCACTCTTTCCGGCCTCAGCGCAAACCGGCAATATACCGGCGTGGCGGGCACTTATAACCAGGACGGCGCGATCACTCTCACAAGCACGCTTTCATTCATTACGGCTAGCGGGCGGGCGCCGGGTGATGTGGTTGTTTTGTCTACAGGAATTGCTTCCATTACAATGGGTTGGAGCGCGCTTGATTGCGACGGGTATATAATGCAGGTTTCCACCGATATGAAATTTACCGGCGTTATAAAATTTTCCTCCACGACAAACGGCTCTGCCGTGTCGCTTACCGTTTCCGGGCTTGATATTAACGAAGGCTACTATGCCCGTGCCGGGAGCATTTATAATGGCGCTTCAGTTTATTCGGACGTGATGCGGGTGGCGACGCTGGCCCCGCCGGTTGTTACGGCTTCTTTCGGAACGGTCGGCACAACCGCCGCGCGGCTGTCCTGGAACAATATAAGTCTTGGAAGCGGATATGAGGCCCAATTATCCACAGCTGCCGATTACAGCGGGCTGATTTACAGTTCCGGCGGATATTCTTCCGATATCATCACGCTGGAAATACAGAACCTTGTTCCCAACACCACTTATTACGGGCGGGTCGGCACGCTGAACGTGGACGGTGTTCCTAACTTCACCAGTATTGCCGGCACAACCGTAACCTATGCGGCGGATCCGTACGGGCCGGTGGCAACCGATGTGCAGACCGACGCGATAACCTTTTCCTGGAACACCAATAACAATCCTGCCGCAACGCGGTACCGGGTACGGAATTATCTGTCGCCCGGAGTATTGTTTTCATCCGCGCTTGTCACAGGCGCGAGCCATACGTTTGACGAGCTTATTTCCAATACATCCTATTATATTGACATAACGGTTTTCGGGCATAACGGCCATTGGGGCGAGGTGGTGGAGATGGGTGTGGTTATTACGGCCGCAAATGAACCGCGGAATTTGACGCTTGTGGCGGTTAATGTAAGCAGCGTTTCCGTTTCGTTTGAAGCCAACGGCAATCCCGCCCAGACCCGGTACCTTCTTCAGGCCGCAACGGTTCCGTTTGAGGCGTGCGGCACAGGGGGAGAGCGGTGCGCCAGGTCTGAAAAAACTGTCCAGCTTGTTTCAGGCGAGATTTCGACTACGGCCGCGGTGAGCGGGATGTATTCCAATGCCCAGTACTATATCCGCGCGGCGGCGGTAAACGTGCTTGACATATCTTCTTGGTCGGCGGTTGTCATTGACACGCAAACCAGGGCCGGAGTTCCCGCTTACGCGGACAATGTGGCGACCCGTTCATTTTCCAATGTCTATATTGACCAGCTTACGCTGAACTGGGCGCATGGCACCAATTTTCCCGGGAGTACGGTATATGAAGCGTATATATCAACGAATTCGGCGTTTTCGCCGGACGTGTTTGTGTCCAGCGTGTCCACAACCGCGGTTTCGGCTACTTTTGTGCAGCTTTCGTCCGGGACAACACACTATGCCTGGGTGCTGGCGAAAGGGCTGAATACCGATTCGGCTGTATGGAACACCGTTTCAACGGTGACGCTGAACAGCGTCATCAGCACCACCACTCCCAATACGGAGTACACGGTATCGCTTCCGTTTTCCTATGGCAACGCCACTGTTTATATTCCGGCCCGCACGTTCAATTCAAGTACGGATGTAATGCTGGCACAGGCTGTGGGGCTGAGTTCGGGCATGGCGGTTACGTCGCCCGCAGCGAACCTGCGGCCCACCGGGCTGGGTGTTACGATTGTTGTTTCACCCGCGGCGCAGCCGAATTTAAGCCTGAAAATAACAATCCCCTACCGGAGCGAAGACCTGCCGGCTGATACCAATACCGACCGGCTGGTGCTGGCTTTCAGGGATGAAAGCCGTAATGTCTGGGTGCCGCTTCCGTCGGTTTCGCATGCAGTTTTAAAGAACGTGGAAGGGGTTGCGGCCCATTTGTCCACATTCCAGATAATGGAAATGCTGCCGTCAGCTTCCGTTGAGGATATCAAGATCTTTCCGAACCCGTTCAATCCCAATACCAGCAACCAGTATATGCAGTTCACCAAGCTGCCGTCCGGTGCGTCCGTTAAAATTTTCACCTATCTGGGCGAACTGGTGCGGGAGATGACGGCCGATATTTCCGGCAATGCCAAATGGGACGGCAAGAACACCTACGGCAGCAATGTAGCCAGCGGAGTCTATATCGTGATGGTGAAAAGCGCGGATGGCGGCGCCGGGAAAATCCTGAAACTGGCGGTGCAGCGGTGAGGCGCGGCTGTGCGGCTGGGGTTTCCGCCATTTTGCTGGCGGCTGTTGCCGGGTTTGCCGGAACCGCGCCCGCGCAGGCCGGCGTGTTTGACCGCAGCGGAGTGGGCACTACGGCGGCGCAGTTCCTGAAGCTGTCGGCCACGGCGCGCGGCTCGGCGATGGGCGAAGCGATGACCGCGCTGGCGGACGACGCTTCCGCGCTGTACTGGAACCCGGCCGGGCTGATTGACGTGTCGTCCAAAACGGTAATTTTCACGCATACCTCCTATCTGGCGGACAGTTTTTACGATTACGCGGCCTACGCTCAGAATTTCGGCGATACCGGCGCGTTCGGCGTCAGCCTGCAGTATATGAACCACGGCAGCATTTCGCAGACGGACACGAGCGGAGTGGATATCGGCACGTTCAGCCCCTATGACGCGGCCGTTTCGCTGGGATTCGCTTCATATATAAGCGGGCTGAACAAATATCCGCGGGAGCGGTTTGTGCTGGGCGTGTCGGCCAAGCTGGTCACCTCAAAAATAACCGGGCAGGACAGCACCATCACGGCGGACGCGGGCATTCTCTCTCCGTGGCTTTTCGGCGAGCGGGTGCGGCTGGGCCTGGCGGTAAACAACGCGATGGGCGCGCTGAAATTCGAGGACGATTCGTACCAGCTGCCGCTCATGATCAAGTTCGGCGCCCGGATGCAGCCTTATTCCGCCTGGGATATCACGGCCGATCTTGTCGCTCCGGTGGACAACTACCCCTATCTTGCCGCAGGCACAGAAATCAGAATGCCGGTGACCGACGTGTTGCGCGTTGACCTGCGCGCCGGCGCCAATACCCGCGCCATAAGCGATTATGCCGGGTTCAGAAATGTGTCGTTTGGAGTAGGTCTGTCAGGCCGGCAGCTGGCGTGCGATTACTCCATGAGTCCGTTCGGCGAGCTTGGCGACGCGCACCGTCTGACCCTGAAATTCTCGTTCTGAAACAAGTCCGGGTTCCGTTTTATGGCCTGACCAGCCGGGTGCGTGCCAGCCTGCCGGGCCGGCTCGCCGCGCGGAGAGGTTGTGTTTATGAAAGCCACAAGCCGGCGTGTCGCCGGAGGAATGCCGGTTTGCCGGGGGGTTAAGTCGTGGCGGGACTGCGCGGGGAACCATGCCAGCCGGTTTTCCAACCCGGCCGCTTGTTAAGGATTGCTGAGATTTTTGCCTGAGTAACATGCCGGAGCGGGGGCGACATAAAGTCGCCCCCGCTCGCGTTTCCAGCCGTAATCGTCAGCTATCTGGCGGGCATGGAGAGTCCGCGGTACTCAAGCAGCGGCGCGATATCGGGGCCCTGACCGTAGAACTGCTCGAACATCACGCCCGGTTCCATGGTGCGGCCGCGCGAAAGAATCTTGGCGCGGAAGAATTCTCCGTTGGCGCGGCTCAGTCCGCCGTGCGTATGGAACCAGTGGCCGGTGTCGCGGGCAAGCACTTCGCTCCAGATATAGGCGTAGTAGCCGGCGCTGTAGCCGCCGGAAAAGGCGTGCGCGAAGTAGGGCGAGTGGTAACGCGGCGGAATGGGCGCGTAGTCAATGCCGTTTTTCCTGAGCGCGGTTTCCTCAAACGCCATTACGCCGGTGGCTTTGGGCGCGGCCGAGGCCGGGATCTGATGCCAGCTCTGGTCGAGCATTGCCGCCGCCACATATTCGGTTGTGGCAAAACCCTGGCCGTAAGTAACCGAAGCGAGCTGTTTGTCAAGCAGGGCGGCGGGCATCGGCTCGCCGGTTTTGTAGTGGCGGGCGAAGTGCGCCAGCACGGCCGGTTCGCGGATCCACATTTCGTTCACCTGCGACAGGTATTCCACAAAATCGCGCGGAACGTTCGTGCCGGAGAGCAGCGGGTATTTCACATCCGACAGCATGCCGTGCAGCGCATGCCCGAATTCGTGAAAGGCGGTTTCCACTTCGTCGAACGTCATCAGCACCGGCTGGCCCGCGGCGGGTTTTTCGATATTGAGGTTATTGGTGATGACGGGTTTGCGGTTGAACAGGCCCGCCTGATCCACCAGATTGCTCATCCACGCGCCGCCTTTTTTGTTGTCGCGCTTGAAGGCGTCGAACACAAAAAGCGCGAGGGGCGAACCGTCCGGGTTGAAAACTTCGAAAACGCGCACGTCCGGCTGATACACCGGCAGATCCTTGCGCTCGGTGAAGTTTAGTCCGTACAGTTCGTGCGCGACGTGGAACAGGCCGTCGTTTATAACGCGGTTGAGTTCAAGATAGGGCTTAACTTCGTCTTCTGAAATGCTGAACCGGGCCTTGCGGGCCTGACTGGCGTAATAAGCCCAGTCCCACGGGGCAAGCGCGAAGGGTTTTTTGCCGGAGGCGGCGGCTTCCGCATCAATGGCTTTCTGGATGTCGGCGGCCTCGGCCCGCGCTTTGGCCAGCGCGGCGGGGCCGAGCTGGCCCAGCATTTTGTTCACGGCATCGGGCGTCATGGCGCTTTCGTCTTCAAGCGAATAACTGGCGTAATTCGGGTAGCCCAGCAGCGCGGCCTGTCTGGCGCGCAGTTCCACGATTTTTGAAATAAGCGCGGTGTTATCGAATCTGCCGCCTTTGTTGCGGTTAATGGAGGCCCGGTACACACGCTCGCGCAGCGCGCGGTTTTTAAGCTGTTCAAGCGCTGGCTGGATGGTGGTGTTCTGCAGGGTGATGACCCATTTGTTTTCAAGGCCGCGTGTTTTGGCGGCTTCTGCCGCGGCGCCGATCTGCTCGGCGGAGAAGCCGTCGAGTTCTTCAACGCTGTCCACCGCTACCGCCGAGTCTTTCGCGGCTTTAAGCAGATTCTGCGAAAACTCCGTCATCAGCGACGACAGCGTTTGGTTCATCTCCTTAAGCGCCTTTTGGTCGGCCTGCGGCAGTTTCGCGCCGGCGCGCACGAACTGTTTGTAATAGCGGCCGAGCAGCTGGGCCGATTCCGCGTCAAGCCCGAGCGCGCCGCGTTTGCCGTACAGCGCGTCAATGCGGGCGAACAGGGCGGGGTTCATGCTGATCTGGTCCTGATGAGCGGCAAGTTTCGGCGCCATTTCCACTTCGATTTTCTGCAGCTCGTCGTTGGTGTAGGAACTGTTGAGCGCGGAAAAGGCGTAATTCACGCGGGTGAGCATGGCGCCCGAACGTTCCAGAGCCACTATCGTGTTGTCGAAAGTCGGCGCGGCGGGGTTTTGAACGATGGCGTCCACCTCCTTGAG
>JAQVSV010000048.1 GCA_028700325.1 Elusimicrobiaceae bacterium
CTTTTTCCGGCGGGCCTGCGGTCGCCAAATGGTTTGCGGTCGCGGTCAGAGGGTTTTCTGTCCCTGTCGAACGGCTTGCGGTCTTTGTCAAACGGTTTGCGCGGGCCGAAACTTTTTCCGGCGGGCTTGCGGTCGCCAAATGGTTTGCGGTCGCGGTCAGAGGGTTTTCTGTCCCTGTCGAATGGTTTGCGGTCTTTGTCAAACGGTTTGCGCGGGCCGAAACTTTTCCCGGCGGGCCTGCGGTCGCCGAAAGATTTGCGCGGGCCGGATTTTTTACCAAAGGGTCTACGCTCGGCGGATTGCCGTGCGGGAGTTCGTTTTTGTTCGGGCATTTAGAGGTCCGTTGTGGGGAGTTCAGTAAACAGGCTGTCCTTGTACTCGTGCAGCCAGCGGCGCCGGTTTTTGTAATCCGGGCAGAACTGCTCTACGAACTGCCAGAATTCGGTTTTGTGGTTGAGGTGTTTGAGGTGCGCCAGCTCGTGGATGACGAGATAGTCCAGCACGCTTTCCGGCGCTTTTATGACGCGCCAGGAAAAATTCAGATTGCTTTTCTCGGAACAACTGCCCCAGAGGGTTTTCTGGTCCTTTACCGTGACGCGGTTATAGGTCACGCCCATCAGTTCGGACCAGTAGGCCACGCGCGCGGCGAGGGTGTCTTCCGCTGTCCGGCGCATCCAGTTTTCCAGCAGCGCCACGGGCGCGTTTCCGGCGGCGCTGCCGGTGTGCACGCGGATGCAGTTTTCCGATATCACCACTTCGGGCGCAGATTCTGGATCCCGCACCAGTTTATAATCGTGCAAAATGCCTTTGAACAGGATTTTCTTTTCGCCGGGCCCCGCCTGACAGCCCGTGGTTTTGTTCTCTTTTGCAAATACTTCCGGCAGATCCTTTTTCAATTGTTCGATAAACAGCTGCACTTCGCTTATAGTGGTATTGATATCGGTTTGCGCATTGATCATATATATATTATAGCTTAACCGGGCCGGATTTCGGTGCGGCTGATGCGGAGGTATGTTCCGCGATGGTTTTCTGACTGATCCAGCCGCCGTAGATGCGGCCGTGGCGGATGAGCTCGCGCACCAGCGGTTCGTAATACTCGCGGTTATGGTTGAGCGGCGCGTCCGCAAAAGGTGTGCCGGGCAGCGGCATGAACGTGTGCGCGTGGATCCTTACGCCCGGGCCGGTTATGGCGCGGATGAAGCGCACGGTTTCCAGCGCGTCCGCTCCGGTTTCTCCGGGCAGGCCGAAAATGAAATCCAGATTGGTTTTCAGGCCCGCCTGCCGGGTAATCTCAAGCGCGCGGGTGATTTCTTTCACGCCGTGATGCCGGTTGGACAGCTGCAGCATTCTTTCGCTGCCCGACTGCGCGCCTATGATGAGGTTATCGTTCGCCGCGTAGCGTTTCACAAGCGCCACGGTTTCGCGCGTGACGTGCTCGGGCCGCACTTCCGACGGGAACGACCCGAAATAGATCCGCCCGCCCGGCGCGGAGACTTTCGTCAGCGCGGACAGCAGTTCCTCAAGCGCGGGCAGGTTCAGGGTGATGCCGTCGGGCGAGCCGTAGGCGAACGCGTTGGAGGTGATCAGCCTTACGTCCACAAACCCGATAGTGCGCATGAAACGCACCTGTTCGGCGATCAGTGCTGCCGGGCGGTGCCGGATTTTCGGGCCGAAAATCCGGGTTGTCTGGCAGAAATTGCAGCCGTGCGGGCAGCCCCGGCTGATTTCCACCGCGCCGTAGCGGGCGTATCGCTGCGAAATGGAGGGGAAGCGCGCCAGATCAGCCTGCGGGCGTGGCGCGGTTCTGGCGGGTTTTCCGCCGCAGGCATACATGATGCCGCGCACGGTTTCAAAAGCCGGGCCCGCGGGATTTTCCGCGATGGCCTTTAGCAGTTCGGGGAACGTATCCTCGCCTTCGCCGATGCATGCCGCGTCAAACCCGGCGGAGAGCGCCGTCTGCGGCAGGGCGGTCGCGTGCGGACCGCCCGCGACAAGGTAAAGCCCTTTTTTAAAATGCCCGCGCAGTTTTGCGGCGGTTTTTACGGTTTCCTCGAACCGGCTGGTGAAAAACGAAAAACCAGCCGCGCAAACCCCCCGTTCGGCGATGACCGCTTCAATGCGGGCGGAAAGCGCGGCGTAATTTTTTTCAAAGTAAAGCGCGGTCCGTTCATGGCCCGGCGTGCATTCGACGGAGGCCGCCAGCGCGTTAAGCGAAAGCAGGTTTTCCTTGCTCGATAAAAATACGCATGCCGGATCCGGTTTTCTCATGTTTGCGCCGTGCGCCGCGGGGGGGACTGCGCCGCGCCGTCAATAAAATGTACAATAATGGCGCGGGATTGACCAGCTCGCGCCGGTCTGGAGGCATGGTGAGATTAAGCGGAAAGCCCTCGGTTTTTTGTGTGGACGGACTCAATTTCATACGCAGTTACGTCATGGCGGGCGGCGGTTATAAAACCGACGACGAGTGCGCCGCCGCGTTGCTCGACTGGCTGGAATCCGTTTCCTGTACCGACAGGTTTAAAAACGCCGAGTTCCGCGTGGTCTTCGACGGCGGCTACCGCAGTGTCGGCCCGCTGGTGCGCGGGCGCGTGCACGCGCAGTTTTCCGACAGCGATTCCGCCGACGATATCCTTCTGGAGCAGGCCGCCTATTTAAAGGACCACAGCACTCTGAAGGTGTGGCTTGTAACGTCGGACGGCGCGCTTGTCTCCATAGCCCGCGAAAACGGCATTAAAACCATTTACTGCCCCACTTTTCACGAGCTGGCGCAGGCCGCGCTTGACGCTGAATCCCGCTGATTTTCGCATGATAAAAAAAGCCCCCGGCATTTGCCGGGGGCTTTTTTTGTTTTAAAGCAGCGGTTAATGGATCGCTTTGACGATCGCTTCGGTGACTTTCTTGGCGTCCCCGAACAGCATCATCGTGTTGCCGCGATAGAACAGCTCGTTTTCAATGCCGGCGTAGCCGGAGTTCATCGAGCGTTTGATGAACAGCACGGTTTTCGCGCTGCCCACGTCGAGAATCGGCATCCCGTAGATGGGGCTTGAGGGATCGGTTCTGGCGGCGGGGTTGGTCACGTCGTTCGCGCCGATGACGAAAGCCACGTCGGTGGAGGGGAACTGGCTGTTGATGTCGTCGAGCTCGAACACATCCTCATAGGCCACGTTCGCTTCCGCGAGCAGCACGTTCATGTGCCCCGGCATGCGGCCCGCCACGGGGTGAATGGCGTAGCGCACGGTAACGCCTTCTTTTTTAAGCAGCTCGGCCATTTCCTTAAGCGCGTGCTGGGCCTGAGCCACAGCCATGCCGTAACCCGGCACGATAATCACGCTGCTGGCGTTCTGCATAAGAAAAGCCGCGTCTTCCGCGGAACCCGATTTGACGGCCCGGTCGCCATGACTGCCCGCCGCCGCGCCTTTGGCGTCGGCCCCGAACCCTCCGAGCATGACGCTCAGGAAAGGCCGGTTCATCGCTTTGCACATGATGTAGCTCAGGATAGCGCCCGACGCGCCGACCAGCGCGCCCGTTATGATGAGCAGGTGGTTATGCAGCGTAAACCCTATGCCGGCCGCCGCCCACCCGGAGTATGAGTTCAGCATCGAGATGATAACCGGCATGTCCGCCCCGCCGATCGGGATGATCAGCAGCAGGCCCAGCAGCAGCGACAGCCCCGCCACGGACCAGAACAGAACCGGAGTCTGCTGCTGCACAAGCATGGCCACCAGCCCGATGATCGTCAGGCCCAGAACCGCGTTAAGCAGGTGCTGGCCCTTGAATACCACGGGTTTGCCGCTCACCAGGCCCTGCAGCTTGGCAAATGCCACGATAGAGCCGGTGAATGTGATCGCGCCGATCGCCACGCCAAGGCTCATTTCCACAATGCTGTTGGTCATTATCCGCCGGGTTTCGGGATCAAGGATGCCGAACGCCTCCGGCGCGTAGAACGACGCGCCGGCGCACAGCACCGCCGCCAGACCCACAAGGCTGTGAAACGCCGCCACGAGCTGCGGCAGGTCGCGCATGTTGATGTTGACCGCTATTGACGCTCCGATCAGCCCGCCCGCCGCCACCGCCGCGATAATGAACGCGTAGCTCTGCACCATCGGATGGAAAAGCGTGGTGATGACGGCGACCAGCATGCCGAAAATGCCCAGCATGTTTCCGCGCCGCGCGCTTTCTGGGGAAGACAGCCCGCGCAGCGCGAGAATGAAGCACACCGCGCTTGCGAGATAAAGCACTGCGGAAATATTTGCGCTCATGCTTTTTCCTCCCGTTTTTTCTTCCTGAACATCGAAAGCATTCTCTGCGTTACGATGAAGCCGCCGAAAATGTTTACCGACGCGAGCATGACCGCCAGTATGCCCATCAGTTTTGAGGCGTGCATCAGTTTCGGGCCGGCCGCTATCAGCGCGCCCACCACGATAACCGAAGACACCGCGTTGGTGACCGCCATCAGCGGCGAATGCAGCGCGGGCGTTACGCTCCACACCACATAGTAGCCGATGAATACGGCCAGCACGAATACCGTAAGCGCTATGACGAACGGACTCGCGCCCGCCGCCAGATTGCTGGCGCCATATATCACTACTTCTACGCTTTCCATGATTGGTTTGGCTCTCCTTAATTAAGCTCGGGGATGGCGATCGCTCCGTCTTTAACCGCCAGCGTGCCTTTGATTATTTCGTTTTCCATATTGTATGCGATCCGGCTGTCTTTCCGGTCGAAAAGCTCTCCGAAGAAAGTAAGCACGTTCTTGGCGTAGAGCTGGCTGGCGTCATGCGCGAGCCGGCCGGGCACGTTATCGTGCCCGATTATTTTAACGCCGTGTTTTTCCACGATGCGGCCGTGCTCGGCCAGTTCGCAGTTGCCGCCCATTTCGCTGGCAAGGTCAACGATTACCGCGCCCGCTTTCATGGTTCTGACCATTTCGCCCGTGATCAGCACTGGCGCTTTCCTGCCGGGTATCAGCGCGGTGCAGATGACGATATCCTGTTTCTTCATCGTTTCCGCGATCACTTCGGCCTGTTTGCGCTTGTAGTCCTCGCTCATTTCCCTGGCGTAGCCGCCTTTGGTTTCCGCGTCCTTCGCCGCGTCGGAATCCACTTCGATAAATTTCGCGCCGAGGCTCTCCACCTGTTCCCTGACCGCAGGGCGCACGTCGAACGCCGATACAACCGCGCCCATGCGCTTTGCCGTTGCGATCGCCTGAAGGCCCGCCACGCCCGCGCCCATAATGCACACTTTCGCCGGCGCGATCGTGCCGGCCGCCGTCATCATCAGAGGCAATGCGCGTCCGAACTCGTAGCACGCGTCTATGACGGCGCGGTAGCCCGCCAGGTTCGACTGCGAAGACAGCACGTCCATGCTTTGCGCCCTTGAAATGCGCGGCATCAGTTCCATGGCAAAAACGTTCACGCCCTGCCGCGCGCAGGCGCTTAATGTTTCCTTGTCGGTTCTGGCATCCATCGTGGAAATAAGAACCGCGCCTTTCCGCATCATTTTGATTTCCGGGGCGGTGGGTTTTTTCACTTTGAAGATCAGTTCGGCGCCGGCGTACAGTTCCTGCGCCGTCTGGGCGACGGCCGCGCCGGCGGCGGTATAATCCGCGTCGGAAAACGAGGAGGGCGCGCCCGCGCCTGTTTCAACTGTGACGGACAGGCCCAGTCCGATAAATTTCTTAACCGTTTCGGGCGAGGCCGCGACCCGTGTTTCCCCGGGCCTGATCTCTTTGGGTATTGCGGTTTTCATGTGATTTTTTCTCCGTTATTGCGCTCGGTGTTACGCCAGAATTATAACACATTTCCCGGTGCCAAAAAAGCGCGCCCGGCGCCGCGGATGGGGAGGGTCAGAGCAGGGCGGCGAAAACGTCGCGCGGCGAATCGGCCAGCTTCTGCAGCCCGGCGTAAAACAGGGCCGCGTCGTACCCGTCCGCCAGCGCGTGATGCATCTGAAGCGATACCATCATCGTGACATCGGAGCCGGAACCGGAGTACTTGCCCCAGGTGATGCGCGGGATCGAGTCTTCCGCGGCCGCAACCGGGTTTATAAGGCTGGTCAGCCGCAGCCACGGCAGGCAGGAAACATAGAGCGAGTCGTCCTTATGGTCGTCTTCGAGATACAAATGGTCCAGCCCGCGCGAGCGGTCTTCCTTTTCATTGTATACGCGGATGAATTCCGCCGGGTTTTCGTGATATGGCGCGGTGCAGAAGTTGTAGCGGCCTTCCGGTTTGGTGCCGAACGCCGGCGCGATGCCGACCACTTCATGCTCGATCACTCCGCCCGGCCGCAGGCGCAGCCGAAACGCCTGTATCCCGTTGCCCGCGCGGCAGACGATGTAGAGCATCAGCCGGTAAAACGACAGCTTATGCCGTTTTGAAAACGCCGCCAGTTCCGACACGTTGATGTCCGCCGAAACGGCGAAGTGCGGAAACTGGAACCTGCGGAACGTGGTGTAGATGTCTTTTCTGTGCCAGGAGTCAATGTCCAGTTCTTTCATCGTTATACATGCCTCAGAGCGTCGGTTATTTTCATTTTCGCGGCGTGCCGCGCCGCCAGATAGGCTGACAGCGCCGACAGGCCGACCAGCCCCGCCCAGCACAGCGGCGCAAGCAGCGGAAAAAGCGCCGGGTGGACTGAAAACATTACCGGCCGCGCGAAAGTCGGCGGGGTCCACATGATTTTTGACAGATTGATCGCCCACGCCGCCGCAAACGCCAGCGCTACGCCCGTCGTCGCGCCCGCCGCGCCCAGTATTACGCCTTCCGTAAGAAACATGCGTATGATGTGCCGTTGTTTAAGCCCCAGCGCGCGCAGCGTGCCTATTTCGGCGGTGCGCTCGACCACGCTCATGCTCATCGTGTTGGCCACGGTGAACAGCACTATTATGCCCATGATGATAGCGATGAACGCGAAAATGGTGTCAAGCATGGCGATCGCCTGGCCGTAAGACGGGTTGAGGGTTTCGTAATCAAGCGCTTCCAGATCCGGCCGGGTGGCGGCCAGCAGCGCGGCGACGATTTTTTTTGCGCGGGCGAGATCCCGCGTGTCTTTAAGCTGGATGATTATGCCGCTCGCTTTTTTTTCGCCGCGCCCGTACAGCAGTTCCTGCGCGCGCGACAGATGCAGCCCGGCGAACGAGTCGTTCTGCTCCTTGATGCCGAGTGTCATGGCCTTGTTTATATAAAAATCCACCACATTGGGCGCGCCGTGCTGGGTGGCGGCGATGAGATCAATGCGCGGGCGCGGATCCGGCGCGCGGGACTGGACGAGCTCCGAGTCCAGAAACGAAAAATCGGTTTTCGGCCCGGCGGGTTCCGCCGGCTGCGGCCTGGCGGGGCAGTCCTTTATGCCCAGTTCCGCGCACAGGCCCAGTATGCGCGCCAGGCCCGAGCCGATGATGCCGCCGTTTAGATCGCTGTCGGCCACGCCGGGCGTTTCGTCGAGCTCGTAAAGCTGTATGTTATAGCTGTTCCACCGGTCCAGCGCGGTGTACTCCGAGGGCACCACACCCAGCCCCCGGAATACTCTTGAGGCGTCGGCTTTGAAATTGGACGCGATCCCGGAAACCGACTGCACTGGCGTCACCATGGTCGCCAGCTCTTTGAGTCCTGCGGAATTTTCAAGCGACTCAAGCACCTCGGCATAGCCGGAAATGGCAGGCGCGTCGCCGCCCGCGCCGCCGAATTCGTAATAGCCTCTGGCGTAGATCTGCATATGCCCGCATGCCCGCACGATCGCGGTTTCCAGCAGTTTCTGCACACTGGCGGTGAACCCGCCGAACAGCAGGATTGCCGCCGCGCTTAAAGCCGCCGCGCTCACGGTCGCGAGCGACCGGCGCGGATTGCGCAGCACGTTGCGGGCTGAAAGAACCGTGATCTTCACAGGATCGTGCCGTCCATTATCATGAAAATATCCTCCGCGTTGGCTATGAGATCCCGGTCGTGGGAAGAGAATACGAACGTTGTTTTATGGCACACCTGCAGATGCTGCATCAGCTGGATTATTTCGGTGCCGGTTTTGTGGTCGAGATTGGCGGTTGGTTCATCGGCCAGCACGAGCACAGGATCCTTGACCAGCGCGCGCGCGATCGCGGTGCGCTGCCGCTGGCCGCCGGAAATTTCATTGGGGAGGTGGTTCGCGAATTCCGTCAGTCCCACTGTTTCGAGCGTTTTCATTACGCGCTCATGCACCTTGTCCGGCGCGGTTTTGGCCAGCAGCAGCGGATATTCCACGTTTTCGTAGACCGACAGCACCGGTATCAGGTTGAAGTTCTGGAAAATGTAGCCTATGTTGCGGGCCCGGAACTCGGCGAGCGCGTCGTCGGACAGGGCTGTCACGTCCGTGCCGCATACCTCGATGCTTCCGGCGGTGGGCGTGTCAATGCAGCCGATAAGGTTTAAAAGAGTTGATTTGCCGCTTCCGCTCGCGCCGATCACCACGTTGAATTTTCCGGCCGGCAGATCCGCCGTTATGCCGCGCAGCGCGTCAATGCGGGAACCGCCGAAGTCGTATGTCCTGGTGACTCCGGCAAGCCGTACCGCGCAATTATTGTCTTTTACCCCGTTCGCGCATTCCATATAGGATAATAATACAAAATCCGGCGGAGCGGATGTGTTCCGGCAATGGCGCGGCAGCTTGCGGCTGCGCCATGAAGAATCACCGCCGTTGCTGTTTTGGCCGATATTTCACGCCAGGGTGACTTTACAGAGTCCGAGCGTGGTTGTCAAACACAAAATATTCCCTTGGATACCGCGGAGATGCGCGCTGCTATAAAATCCGGTTTGTGGGCGTGCTGTATTTTGGTATCATATTGTGAGATTTTTCTTTGATTCTGAAGGTTATCAGGGGCTGGTGGCGGAACTGGTAGACGCGACGGACTTAAAATCCGTTGGCCGCAAGGCCGTAGGGGTTCGACCCCCCTCCTGCCCATTGTTTTCCCGGAGAGTATCATGTTCGAGGATTTTCTAAGCAGTCTGGCTTTTTTCTTCAAAGGCATAAGCACGCCGGTGAAAGAGGGGCATCTTATCATCGCGTATGCGGGCGTGGGCGTGGTGGTGGGCCTTCTTGTCGCCATGCTGCTGCGCAGCTGGATAGTGTTCTGGCTGGGGCTGATCGCGTTCGGGTTCTGCCTGTACTTCTTCCGCGATCCGATGCGCTACGCTCCGTTCGCGCCGGACGAAATAGCCAGCCCGGCGGACGGTCATGTCCTGTCCATTAAAACCGAGAATGATCCCGAGGTGCTGGTCGTCCGTATTTTCCTTTCGATTATGGATGTGCATATCCAGCGCGCCACTATTAACGGCAAAATAGGCGAACAGGCTTATCATCACGGCACTTTCGCGTTCGCCAACGCCGGACAGGCGGCGGACAATGAGCGCAATTTCATTCCCATCACCGGCGAGAATGGCCGGTACGCGCATGTCGAGCAGATTACCGGCGCGATCGCCCGGCGCATTGTCAGCTGGGTGAAAAAGGATCAGCCGGTGCGGATCGGAGCGAAGCTGGGCCTGATTTATTTCGGCTCGCAGGTGGCGGTATATCTGCCCGCCAGGTCGGTGCGGGTGCTGGTGCATGAGGGCCAGCCGGTGCAGGGCGGCATCTCGACCATCGCGCTGTGGACCGATTCGCCCAAACCCGACGAGGTGGCCTGTGGTGAACCTGCAAAACCTTAAACAGACCGGGCGGGTGGCGCTGCCGTCGCTGTTTACGATAGCGAGCATCGCGTTCGGGTTTTTCTCGATCCTGTCGGCGGTGGACAATGAATATTCGCGCGCCGGCTGGTTCATTATTTTCGCGATGGTGATGGACGGGCTGGACGGGCGCGTGGCCCGCATGGTCAAGGGCGAAAGCAGTTTCGGCGTGGAGATGGATTCGCTCGCGGATTTCCTGTCGTTCGGTGTGGCGCCTTCGCTTTTGATGTATTTCTTCCTGCTCGACGATTTCGGGTTCTGGGGCTACCCCGTGGCGTTCTGCTACACGATGTGCGGCGCGATGCGCCTGGCTTATTTCAACGTGCTGGCGCATGAGGGCAGGTCTTCCAAAAAGTATTTCTCCGGCCTGCCGGTCCCGATGGCGGCCGGCATACTGGCTTCGTTTGTGATCTGCTACAGCCTGCTGGAAGTGAACGTCGCAACGCGTTCGTCGGTATTGTTTCAGTATATCATGCCATGGCTGTTCAACCTGATGCCGTTCGTGATGCTCGCGCTAGCGCTGCTGATGGTTTCCAAGGTGCCGTATCCGGCTTTTAAGCAGGGCACCGTGCTGCGCCCGCGCAGCATAAGGGCGTTATTGTTTCTGGTGGCGCTGATTTTCATGGTTATCCGTTATCCGCAGGATTCCATTTTTCTGCTGTTCGCCACTTATGTGGCAAGCGGGCTGGCGGTGTTTATGTGGCACCTGTTCGCGGGCATGCCGCCCGCGCCGAAAGAGGAGCATCCGCCCGCGTAAATTCATGCCCGGCCAATAAAAAACCCCGTGTTTCCGGCGGGGTTTTTTGGTTTTACGGAATGAGAACGGGTTATTTTGCCGGGCCGGCGGCCTCGTCTGCGAGCCGGGGAAACAGCGGCGGGCAGACCTGGATTTTTCCGTCAGGCCCGCGAAGCGACGCCCTGATTTTTTCCGCCGTGCCCGGCATGAAAGGCGCGAGCCAGCCGCTGACGGCGAGCATGCCCGCCGCCAGATCGCCGAAAATGGCGGGCAGTTTTTCCGGCTCGGTTTTGGCTTTGGCCCAGGGCTGTTCCCGGTCAATCAGCCGGTTCATGCCGGAAATGAGCGCCCAGACCCTGTTAAGCGCCATGTCAAACTCAAGCCGCTGCATATGGGCGTTGTAGGCCGAATCGGTTTCGGCGATTTGGGCGGGCATGGCGGAATCTTGCGCCGGCTCCGGCACCGTTCCGCCCAGATACTTGACCGACATGTTCGTTATCCGGTTGAGCAGGTTGCCCAGATCGTTGGCCAGATCGGAGTTGTAGCGCTGCCGGAACGAGGCGACTGAAAAATCGCCGTCGCCGCCGAACGGCACTTCCCGAAACAGGAAATAGCGCAACGCGTCCACTCCGTATTTGGCGGCCATCCCGGCGGGATCAACGAAGTTGCCGCGCGATTTGGACATTTTTTCTCCGTTCACCGTCCACCAGCCGTGCGCGAACACGCGCCTTGGCAGCGGCAGGCCGAGAGCCAAAAGCATCGCCGGCCAGATCACGGCGTGAAAGCGGTAGATCTCCTTGCCCATAAGGTGATAGTCGGCGGGCCAGTACCGGTCCATATCCAGTCCGCCGGTGAGCGCGCGCATGGCGGCTTTGTCTTCCGATGAATGCGCCAGCCGCTCGCCGTAGCCGACCGCCGTGGCGTAATTCAGCAGCGCTTCGAACCACACATAGATCGTATGTGAGGGATCCGATCTGATCGGAATGCCCCAGGCCACTTTCGAGCGCGATACGGACACGTCCTGCAGGCCGTCTTTCACGAAATTTATTATCTCCTGGCTCCGGTTTTTAGGCAGCAGGAATTCCGGGTGGCCCTCGAAATAATTCAGGAGCGCGTTTTCGTATTTCGACAGGCGGAAAAAATATGTGTCTTCCTTTACGGACTGAAGCGGTTTTCCGTGCACCGGGCAGAGGTTGCCGGGCTTAAGGTCTTTCTCCTCCCAGTAGTTCTCGCACGGGTAGCAGTACAGGCCTTCGTAGCTTCCCTTGTAGATGTCGCCCTGCTCAAGGAGGTTTTCGAAAACCAGTTTCACCGCCTCTTCATGGCGGGGCTGGGTGGTGCGGATAAAATCGTCGTAGCGGATATCGAGCAGTTCCCACATCGCCGCGAATCTGGCGGCGATTGTGTCGGCCCAGGCCTGCGGCCCGACTTTCTTTTCACGCGCGATTTTTTCGATGTTCGCGCCGTGCTCGTCGGTGCCGGTGAGGAAATGAACCTGCCTGCCCTGCGCCCGCAGGTGCCGCGCCAGAATGTCGGCTGCCAGGGTGGTGTAGGCGTGGCCGATATGCGGGTCCGCGTTGATGTAATAAAGCGGGGTGGTGATATAGTATTTTTTGGTTTCCATGGTGTCCTCCGGCGCGGGTCAGTTCTGTGCGGGAAAAAAACGGATTTTGAGTTTTTCGCATTCCAGCACGGCGGTTTCCAGCACGCGGTGCGGTGAAACGTTGCGGTTGATCGCTTCCCGGCGCCTGAAAAGCGTGTCCAGCAGGGTTTTATAGGAATCAGCCCGTGCGGGCTCGCCGGCCGCGGTCATTTTGCGGTGCGCGTCTTCAATGAGCAGTTCCACAAGCAGGCCCGCGTCGCGCCGCGCCGCCGCCAGTTCGGACGGCAGCCGGGCGGAAACGTTGAACGGATACAGCGGATCCATGTCGTCCAGATCGGCCATATTCTGCATCAGTTCCCGCACCTTCAGCGCCCGGTCCGCCGAGCCCTGTGAAAGCGGCGCGAAAAAGTCCGCTTCCTTTGCGCTGAAGCCCTGCTCGGCCAGCACGGCGGCCGTTTCGGAGTCGGTCAACGCGGAGAACGTCATGTCCTGGGCGCGGGAAATTATCGTGCCGAGCATCGAGGATCTGCGTGCCGACACCAGCACCCAGAACGTGCCCGCGGGCGGTTCCTCGAGCATTTTCAAAAGCGAGTTGGCGGCTTCCGGCTGCATGGTTTCCGCGTCGTCCAGAATGAAAACCTTGTGGCGCGCCTCCACGGCTTTCTGCTGCGCGCGGTCAATGGCTTCGCGGATCGTGTCGATGCGGATGCGCTGCTGTTTCTCGACCGGTTCGCCGCGCAGGGCCGCCTGATAGGCCAGATCTATTACCGCCACGTCAGGGTGAATGCCCCTGGCAATGTTCGCGCACATCCGGCACACTCCGCAGGCGTCGCCTTTGGAGCGGGCCGTTTCATCAAGGCAGTTGGCCGCCATTGCGAGTATTACGGCCACGTCCAGTTTCCCCACGCCTTTTGGCCCGTGGAACAGGAAAGCCGGAGGAATGCGGTTCGCCCTGAGCTGTTTTTTCAGCTGGGAAATGACCCGCGCATGGCCTATAATAGAGGAAAAGCTCATGTCTTCACCATTCGTTTGACCGCTTTAAGCGCGCTGACCAGCGTGATGATTTCCGCGCTGATCGCTTCGATGGAGCGGTCGGCGTTTATGACAACCGCGCGCGCGTCGCCCGCGGCGGCCCTGCGGTAGCCCGCGCGCACTTTCCGGCGGAACCGCGCGCCTTCCAGTTCCAGCCGGTCGGCGGCGATATGCAGGCTCCGCTGTGAAAACCTTTTGTCCGGCATGAGAAAGACCAGCGTGAGGTCGGGTCTGAGCCCGCCGGTTGCGGCTTTGTTGAGCCGGTTTACCAGCTTCAGGTCCAGCCCCCGGCCGTAGCCCTGGTACGCCACGGTGGACATGGTATAGCGTTCCGACAGAACCGCTTTCCCCGCCGCCAGCGCGGGCCGCACCAGCTGCTGGGTGTGCTGGGCCCGTGCGGCTTCGTAAAGCAGCAGTTCGGCCGATGGCGCGACCTTATGGCACGGGTCAAGCAGGATCGAGCGGATCGCTTCGGCGAACGGCGTGCCGCCCGGCTCACGGGTATGCACGGTTTCGATGCCGCGCGACTGCAGATACGCGGCGAGTTTCCTCGCCTGCGTGGTTTTGCCCGCGCGGTCGGGCCCTTCGAATACGATAAAAAGTCCTTTTTCCGGCATAATCAAAACCTGCAGGCGAGTTTCGCGCCGTTTTCAACAGGGATCAGAAAAACCGTCCTGTCGGAAATATTGCGCGGTTTATTGGATACCCAGTAGCC
Organism: Elusimicrobiaceae bacterium; assembly: GCA_028700325.1. NCBI lineage: Bacteria > Pseudomonadati > Elusimicrobiota > Elusimicrobia > Elusimicrobiales > Elusimicrobiaceae > Elusimicrobiaceae bacterium. The sequence continues at coordinate 13,776 of JAQVSV010000048.1, forward strand.
AACCGCCCAGCCCACTCCCGCCCCCCAGATGATTTCCGACACATAATGCGTGTGGTCGTACACCCTCGACACCGCGCAGCCGGCCGCCATTCCGTATAAAAGGGGAGTCTGCCAGTAGCCGAATTTTGCGCGCAGATTCTGGTCCAGAACGGTTGACAGCGCGAATGCGGCCGTCGTGTGGCCTGACGGGAACGAGTAGCGTCCCGGCGTGAACGGTTCAAATTTCATGGCGTTTTCATCGGCGTTGGGAAGCGCGCGGCCCGCGACGTACGCCGCCAGCGGGTTCAGAATGCCGGCGGCGATAACGCTGGCCTCAACTCCGTCGGCCGCGATTTTGTTTAAAGTTTCGTTTTTCGTGGCCAGCCCGGTCACATATACGCCCATGAGGATGGGAACCTGCTGTTTCCAGTCGCCCCAGTGGGTGGTAACGTCGCTTAAAGAGGTGAAAAAGCCCGACCGGTGGGTTTTAAGATTCTGGCGCACGGTGTCGTCTATCGTAAACGCGAGCAGTGAGCCGCCTATCACGCCGCCCGCCATGGCCCATTCATTGCCGTTCCAGTGCAGGGGTTTCCCGGGCAGTTCTACCAGGTCGCGCCAGAACCTTTTGATATAGGCGGGCGAGAAAGTGGCGTTTTCGTTTTCAGTCCATTTTATCCGGGGCGCGGCGGCGATGGAAAGTTTGTCCGCGACAGGCAGAGTCTGCGCCGCCGCCGCAACCGAAAGCCTGTCAGGCGCCGCGGCCGGCAGAGTCTGCGCCCGGCAGTCCGCGGCGGCCAGCCATGCCAGCAGCAGTATGAATACGGAGAGCTGTTTTTTCATGGATTTTGCGTCTAAATCATAACATATTTGGCGGAGCCTTATAATAGGGCGCGCGCCGGTGTTTCAAATATCGTGCAAAAATGCTAGAATAGCTTAATGCCTCCGGTTGTGCGGGAGGCGTAATCAACTATAATGGAAAAGGGAATATTGCATACCCTGCGGGATATGTGGTATCATTAATCTACTATGTACGCAATAATCGAAACAGGTGGAAAACAGTATTGGGTGACTCCTGGAGAGAAGGTCCGGGTTGAAAAACTTATCGGCAGCGAAGGCGACGACGTGGAAATAAGCGCGCTTTGGTCCGCCGCGGGCGACTCCAAGGAAGAAGTGTCCGGCAAACAGCTTCCCAAAGCGAAGGTTCTTGCCCGGATAATACGCCATTTAAGAGCGCCCAAAGTCATTGCTTTTAAGAGAAGACCGAAAAAGGCCTATGAAAAGACCATCGGTCACCGCCAGGACCTTACCGAGATAGAAATTAAGGATATCCAGCTTTCTTAACAAACAATGGGCTCTTGAATGTGCTCAGCGTTTTAAAAACCCGAAGGAACAGTTATGGCACATACAAAATCTCAAGGATCATCAGTAAACGGACGCGACAGTAATGCCCAAAGGCTTGGCGTCAAGCGCTACGGCAACCAGCTTGTTAATTCAGGCGAAGTGCTTGTGCGGCAGCGCGGAACCAAATTCCTCGCCGGCACCAATGTCAGAGTCGGCAAGGACGATACGCTTTTCGCAACCGTTACCGGCCGCGTCAAGTTTGAATGGGTTCGCCGGGACAAGCAGCAGGTGTCGGTTTATCCTGAAGTAGTTTCCTGATAGCCGGAAATTTCTAAAAAACAGGCAGACGGCGGCTTTGAGTGCGCCGTCTGCTGTTTTGTCTGTATGCGGTATGGAGCGAGATTATGAGCGAAGTCAGCCGGACGGGCAATTTTCTTGACCGGGTGCACATTTTCCTCAAGGCGGGCGAAGGCGGCGACGGCTGTATGTCGTTCCGCCGCGAAAAATACGTTGATCGCGGCGGCCCCAACGGCGGAAACGGCGGGCGCGGCGGCGATATCTATCTGGTGGCGAATTCCAATCTGACGACGCTGCTGGAACTGGCTTATCATCCCCATATCGAAGGCAAGCACGGATACAACGGCAAAGGTTCGCTGAAGGACGGGTTGTACGGCGAAGACATTTTTATGAGGGTACCCTGCGGCACGATTGTGCGCCGCGGCGGCCGTGCCGTGGCGGATCTTATAAAGGACGGGCAAACCTGGCTCGCCGCCAAAGGCGGGCGGGGCGGGCGGGGCAACGCGTCGTTTAAAACCCAGCTTAACACCGCGCCGCAGATTTCGGAAAAAGGCGAGCCTGGCGAGGCGCTGGAACTTGACCTCGAACTTAAAATTCTGGCGGACGTGGGGTTCGTGGGTTTCCCGAACGCGGGCAAATCGACTCTGCTTGCCGCTTTGAGCGCGGC
>JAQVSV010000049.1 GCA_028700325.1 Elusimicrobiaceae bacterium
GTAGCCTCGCGCACGGCCTTGATATCGTCGAACACCAGCGCGTCGTTGCCGGACTTGAGCGCGCCCACGTTTATCACCATGTCAATTTCGTCCGCGCCGTTGGCGATTGCGTCGCGCGCCTCCAGGGCTTTCACGGTCGGCGTGGTGGAGCCGAGCGGGAACCCTATCACCGTGCAGACCTTCACACCCGAGTCTTTAAGCACGCTCGCCGCCAGGCTGACATACGCGGGATTGACGCAAACGGACGCGAATTTGTATTTCGCCGCGTCGGCGCACAGTTTGCCGACCTCCTCCTGCGTGGCGTTGGCCTTCAGCAGCGTATGGTCTATCATGCCCGCCACGGCGGCGCATTCCGCGCCGGGATTGCACACGCTTACCCGGTCCGCGCCGGACAGCTTAAGCTGCTCGGCCGACATATGGCTCATCGGGTTGCAGTTCTGGCAGTTTTTGGTGCCGCACACGCCGTTGCAGGCGGGCCCGGCCGCGGCAGCCTGTGTCCCGGCCGCGTTGCGCCAGTTGGTGAGCGGAGAGGAAAATATCTTGCCCGCGGTCCCCACGGTAACCCCGCGCGCCGCGCCCGCCGAAGCCGCGCCGCGTTCCGCCATTTTCTTCACAATGCCGTTCACAATCCCGCTGATTTCTTCGTCACGCATATTTTATCACCTCGCCGTTAAAACTCACGCTGTCAACCACTCCGCAAACCACTGTCCGCACGGGCATCCTGGCGTCGCCCGTCATAACCCGCGCCGAACCGCCTTCGTCAAGCACCAGAACCGTATCGCCAGGCCCCGCGCCCACGCCTGTGTCAAGCGCCAGCTGCGCCGGCCCGACCGCCGCGCCGGCCCGGGGATCCACCGCCCGCACCAGCAACAGCTTGTAACCCGCCAGAGTGTCATGCTTGCGGGTCGCCCACACGTTCCCTTCGACTTTGGCTATGAACATTGCCCCGCCTGTTTAAACTTTTTTCCGCCGGCCTGCCAGCCGTCCACAATGCCGATTATAGCCGCGTCCACCGGAGGAAGCTCTCCGTTCGAGGCGGTTTCGCCGTCGAACCCGTCAAACGCCACCGCCGCTTCGCGCGACTGCACGAAAAAAACCTTTTCCTTCCAGCCCGCGCCGACGCAGTCCGCCGCGACCAGCGTGTCGCCGTCCGGCTCGCCGGTCATCCAGTCGAGCGGACGGATGAGCAGCAGTTTCTTGCCGTCGAGCGCGCCGTACTGGCGCGCGCAGAATACCCGGCCCGTCACCTCGGCCAGTTTCATCGGCTGTATTTCCTCTCGATCGCGGTCACTTTGTCGAGCCGTTTTTGGTGGCGCGAACCCTCAAACGCGGTCGCCAGAAAAACCTTCGCGATTTTCTGAAGCGTCAGCTCGCCGATCGTCTTGCCGCCCAGACAGAGCACGTTGCAGTTTTCATGCGCGGCGGCGAACTCCGCCGAAACCAGATCATACGCGCACACCGCCCGCGCGCCCGGCACCTTGTTGGCGGCAAACGCCACGGCCCCGCCGAACCCGTCGAGCAGGATGCCCTTTTCGAATTTGCCGGCCACCACGGCTTCCGCAACGAGCAGCGCCGGATCGGGATAGTCAACCGCCTCGGCGGTGTAACACCCGAAATCAGTCACTTCATGCCCCAGTTCCTGCAGAAACTTTTTTAGTTTTTCCTTGGCGGCCAGACCGCCGTGATCGGACCCTATTACCAGTCGCATAACAACTCTCCGTTCCTGCCGTCGCGCGCCGCCTGACCGGTGCGCGCCATACCCTGTATTCCGCGCGGCAAGCCGCGCGGACCGGCTTAAAGCGCTTTCAAAACCGCCGCGTGCGCCTGCGGAATAACCATGCGCGTCACCAGCTGCTCTGCGGGAATCGCTTTCATGCCCGCCGCGATGGCCGCGCGCACCGCGCCCACCTCGCCGTTGACGGTGAAATAGGACTTGCCGCCTATCCCCCGGCCCAGCCGCACTTCCGCCAGATAAACGGAAGCCGCTTTGCAGGCCGCGTCGGCCGCATAAACCGCGGAGATCACGTCTTTCGTTTCGATCATGCCCACGGCGTCCAGCTTTTCAGGCAGCAGCCTGGAGTCGAGCCGGTCAAACACCATCCGGTGCACGCTGCGGATGATGTGCTGCGCCACTAAAACATCGCCCGCGATTTCCGCGCCGGCCCGCAGCGAAGACTCCACCTCGCCGACCGGGCCTTTTATGACAATGTAATATTTCCCGCTGCAGATCGCCCGGGCCGTATGAATTTCCACGCCGGCCGCCTTGCACATCGCGTCCACCGCTTCGACCCCGCGCGCTATTGATTTCGTTTCCAACAGTCCCAAAGCCAGATTCGCCTGCATAGTCGGTTCTCCTAGGTGATCCTGAAATGGCCCACGGTGGCGCAGTGCAGACGCCGCACAAAACAGGTGGGCTTGCTGATCCCGTCGCCCGTCGGCGTGCCGATGGACATGCCGGCGTAGCCCTCGCCCATTCCCAGCCCGTAGATCGTGGGCGCGTTCTTGACAAAAATGGAACACTGCATCCTGCGCGCCATCCGGGTAAGACTGGCGATGTTCGTGGAATGCATCGCGGCGGTATGGCGGTTATACCCTTCCGCGTGATAGGCCAGCTCCAGCGCGGCGTCGAGATCCGGAGCTATCGTGACCGGCAGCACCGGCATCAGCTGTTCGGCCCACACCAGCGGATGATCGTTGGGCACCACGCTCCAGAGCACGCGCACGCTGTCGGGCAGGTCAAGACCTATCGCTTTGGCTATGAATCCGGCGTTATGGCCTACATAATCGCGGTTCATCACCGCTTCATGCCCGTCCGCCGCGCGCTTTTTGATGACGATATCCGTGAGCCTGTCGAACTGCTCGCGGCTCAGCTCGCGCGCGCCGGCATTGGCGCGCAAAGCGGCAAGGAATTTTTCTTTCGCTGACTCCAGCACAATCACTTCCTTCTCCGCCGTGCACAGCACGCCGTTATCGAAACTCGCGCCGAACACTATATGGTTCGCGCAGTCGGGAAACACGGCGGTTTCGTCCACCACAACCGGCGGATTGCCCGGCCCCGCCGCGATCACCTTGCAGGTTTTGCCGGTGCTCATCGCCACTTTCACGATAGCCGGGCCGCCCGTAACAAGGTTGAGGTTTGTGCCGGGATGGGACAGCAGCGCTTTGGTCGCCTCCTGCGAAGGCTCCTCCACGGTCGCCACCACGTTCGCCGGACCGCCCGCCGACAGAATCGCGCCGTTAATAAGTCGCACCGCTTCGGCGGTGGTTTTTTTGGCGGCCGGATGCGGAGCAAAAACAACCGCGTTGCCGCCGGCGAGAATAATAATGGAATTATTGATCACGGTGGCGGCCGGGTTGGTGGACGGAGTCACCGCCGCCACCACGCCGAACGGCGCGAACTCGACCAGAGTCAGTCCCTTGTCGCCGGTATAGCACTGAGAAACGATGTCGGACACGCCGGGGCTTTTGACGGCGCAGATGATGTTTTTCCGCACCTTGTCCTCGTAACGGCCCATGCCGGTTTCCTCATGCGCCATTCTGGCGAGCTTCTGCGCGTTTGCCGCCGCCGCTTCGCGGATGGCCTTTATGATCTCGCGGCGCTTTTCCACGCCCAGTTCCTGAAACACAGCCTGCGCGGCGCGCGCGGCGGATACGGCTTCATCCACCGTCTTAAACACTCCGCCGCCGGAACCACCGGGCTCCGCCGCTGTTTCAAGCCGCTTGAGCACTTCGCCGACTATCCTGCCGATATCCCGCTCGTTCATATAAAGCTCCCGCTACCTACCTGCGCGCCGGATCCGCGCTTTTGCGGAACACCGGCTTGCCGCCGTTTTCAATGGAATCCACAATGCCGAAAATCGTGCAGTCCACCGGGCGCGATTCGGTCAGCGCGGTCTGCCGGGCCGAGGAACCCTGCACCAGCAGCACCAGTTCGCCTTCGCCCGCGCCCACCGCGTCCACCGCGACCAGCGGGTTGCCCCTGGGGGCGCCGCCCACATCCACCGGCTGCACAAGCAGCAGTTTCGCGCCTACAAGTTTTTCTTCCTTGCGCGTGCACACCACGGTGCCGGTAACTCTTGCGAAAAGCATAAACTCTCCTTGCCGATCCGCCCGGCCGCGGCAAAAAATGCCTGCGGGCGGAACTCCGTGAAAATGTCGGCCCGCGCCGGGCGGCCGCCCGGCGCGAACCTAAACGGCGTTATTTCTTTTTCGCTTCAGCAATGGGAAATTTGCCTTCCAGGTCGCCGTGCGGCTGCGGGATGACATGCACGCTGACCACTTCGCCCACGCGCTGGGCGGCGGCGGCTCCGGCATCGCAGCTGGCGCGGCAGGCGGCCACTTCGCCGCGGAACAGCACGGTGCACAGCCCGCTCCCGATTTTTTCATAACCCACGATAGTGACGCTCGCCGCCTTGGCGGCTGCGTCCGCGGCTTCCACGCAGGGCACGAGCCCTTTGGTTTCAATCATTCCTAACGCTTCCATGGTGCTACCTCCGTTATTTAAAACTGCCCGACTGGTCAGACGATAAATATTTTGTCGCCGTTCTTGAGCATGGCGGCGTTGGCTTCTTCCATGTCGAAATGCGCTTCCAGCGCGAAACTGCCGCTCACGCGGCAGAGCACCTGCTCAAAAACCAGCTCCCGCTCGGTGCCGCAGCCGCAGCGCACGCGCACCAGCTCGCCGTCCCTGACGTCGAACCCCGCCGCGTCAGCCTCCGACAGGTGAATGTGCCGCTTGGCCACAATCACGCCGGAGGTGATGGTCACGGAACCTTTCGGGCCGGTCACTTTAAGCCCCGGCGTGCCCGCCAGTTTTCCGGAATCGCGCACCACGGGGCTTACGCCCAGCCTGATCGCGTCCGACACGGAAACCTCAACCTGTGTCTGCGCGCGGTACGGACCCAGAATACGCACCCTGTCAATTTTACCCTTGTCCCCTTCCAGCGTCACCACTTCCTCGCAGGCGTACTGGCCGGGCTGAGCCAGATCTTTTTTGACGGTCAGCCTGGAATCCGCGCCGAAAAGAACCTTGAAATCGCTCTCCGTAACGTGTATGTGCCTGTTTGATATGCCTACTGGTATCGGTTTTTCTGATCTTTTCATATGCTGTTTTATCACGGTTGCTATTTTAGATGTTAGTTCCGAGTTCATACTTATCCCTGTGCTTTCGCCAGCACTTCCCGGAAATTGATGATCCGCAGAAAATCTGCGGCCTTGAGGCTTGCTCCGCCGACAAGCGCGCCGTCCACGTCGGGCTGCATCATGATGCTGTCAATGTTGTCCGGCTTGACCGAGCCGCCGTACAGTATCCGCACCGCCCCGGCAAAAGCATCCGACACAAGCCCCGCAACCTGCCTGCGGATGAACAGGTGCGCGTCCTGCGCCTGCTCGGGTGTCGCGGTTTTCCCCGTGCCGATCGCCCACACCGGCTCATACGCTATAACCAGCGCGGACAGCTGTTCCGGCTTAAACCCTTTCAGCCCGCCGGCGAGCTGGGTTTCCAGCACGCGGTAGGTTTTATTGGCTTCGCGCTCGTCAAGCGTTTCTCCCACGCACAGCACGGGCGCCAGCCCGTGGCGGAGCGCGGCGGAAATCTTTTTGTTCACAAGCTCGTCAGTGTCGCCGAACACGCTGCGCCGTTCGGAATGGCCTATGATAACGTGCGTGCACCCGGCATCCTTCAGCTGCACCGGCGACACCGCGCTGGTAAACGCGCCCTTGTCTTCCCAATGGGTATCCTGAGCCGAGAGGATAATACCGCTGCCTTTCAGCGCTTCCGACACCACCGCCAGCGCGGTGAATGACGGCGCCACCATCACTTCGGCCCTGCAGCCGGGCTCCAGGCCCCGCTTAAGCGCGGTCACCAGCTCAACCGCTTCGTTAAGGGTGTTGAACATTTTCCAGTTTCCGGCGATTAATGCTTTCCTTGTCATGTGATTCGGTTCCTTGTAGTCAGTCTGTCCACGATAGTCGCGGTCTGTATTATAATAATATTATATTTACCTTTATAGCAAGTTTTTTGAAAACCTGGCAAGAGAAGCGGCGTCAGTCCACTATTTCACGGCCTGCAGCAGTATCGCCACGCCGTCATGATCGCCGGACGACAAATCACGCTCGCCCAGTATTGCGTTATCCAGCCGGACAAAATCCTTAACCAGATAGCGCCCGGTCCGGTTCATCCGCCAGCCGAAATCATCGCGCGCCTGATTAAACGAAACGAATTTATGTTCCGGTCTGGGCGCGAAATGCACTTTTTCCCGGCTGAAAGCGGCTAAAAACCAGTACTGGCCCCGGTACTGTACCGGCCCGAATATCCTGCCGTGATTATTCGTTTCCTCAAACACTTTGTTGGCGAAAGAATGCCGCCGGCGGCTGGGAAACTGCGGAACCAGCACGCCATTGATAAAACCCATATAATCGGAGCTGTGCCCGTAGCGGTCTTTATAATCCGCCGCCTCGCAGGCCGCCAGCAGCCGCGCTTCGGCGTTCCCGGCGGACGACGCATGTGAGTCCGCTATTATGACGTTAATCGGTTCGTTAAGCGTTTTTCCCTCAAACGCAATGCCAAGCCAGTCGGCTTTCTTTCCGTCATGCCGGAACATCCAGCCGTTCAGCGGCGGCAGGCCCTCTATATGCAGCTGCGCGGGAACCTGAACATCCGGACGCGGCGCCTCCGGCGCGGAAATTTCCGCGCCCCGCGCCGCCGCGATACAGCACAGCCCGACAACAAGCATCCCGGTGAAAATTTTTTTTATTTTAGCCATCCCGCCCTGTCCCCGACAAACAATATTCTTGCCGTGCCTGCCGGCCCGACCACGCGAACAGCCTCAAAAAAACGTCTCGGCCGCGGATTGATCCCTGTTAATTTTACAACAAATACAACCCTGTGCCGGCTTGTCCGCTCTCCGGGCGTGCGCCCCGGCCCCCGGGTGACTGCCGCTATCCGCCCGGCTGGCGCGCCTGTCAGGCAATCCACTTATGCCGAAACTGCCGTTCTCTCCGTAACAAAACACTCCGCAGCCCTTACGCATGACGGCGTTTGCAGCCGCGTACGCCCGGGCGTAGCCATTGAATATTTATTGCGCGGCAGGCGCGGGTGCAGGCGCGGTTTGCGCGGCGAGGCTGACGGCGCGGTAAAAATTGACGCGGCCCCAGCCGTTGGCGTCGTCGCGCCCGGGCGGAGCGAAATCGTCCGCGGTTTTGCGGATGATCTCCGCCGTCTGCTCCGCGGTCAGCGCGGGGTTGGCCGAGCGCACCAGCGCCGCCAGCCCCGCGGCAAACGCCACGGAAATGGAAGTGCCGCCGGCGGGATAAACCTCGTATTCCCCGGTAAATTTAACGTCGTACGGCCCGCGCGGGCCATCGGACACCTTATACCAGGCGGGCTCGTGCGGATTGGCGACCACCACCTCCATGCACGGAGCCAGCACATCAAGATCGGGGCCGTAATTCGTGCCCTGGGTGTAATTTTTTCCTTTCTGGTTTGTCGTTTGAGTCCACACCGCGCCACCTACCGAGCAGCCGGTAACGAGCGTGGCGGCGTTCGGGCCGGGATAGTCTTTTATATAATCGGCGTTGTTGCCCGCTCCGACGATCATGATCACGTCGTGCGCGGCGGCGTAAGCCATGGCGTCTTCAAGCTGTTTTAGGTCGTCGCCTTCCAGCCCGGCGAGCATAAGGCTCATGGCAATAACCTTCGCGCCGGAGTCGGTCAGCGCGCGCAGGCCGCCCGCTACGGAACTGGAGGCGTATTGAAGCCATTTTTTATCGAACTCTTCCAGTTCGCTTTTTTTATCTTCAAGGCTTTTCTCATATTCCCCGGCGGTGGCGGCCGGATGTTCGGCAAAATATTTTACGCGGTATCTGGTGCGCCAGTGCTCGATAATGCCCATATCCGCGCCAAGCATTTCGGAATCCGGGCAGAGGCCGCTCATGCCGCCGTCAACCGGCACGGCGCCTATTATGGAAGCGATGAACGTGCCGTGCGCCAGAGTGCGCATGTCGGTCGGATGGTGCGCGCCGGGATAACTGTAAACCTGCCGGATGCGGCCTTTAAGTCCCGGATGGTCATAATCGAACCCGCCGTCAATAATGCCGATTGTGACTCCCTTGCCGCCCGCCATGATCCAGGCTTCGTTGACCCCGAGCAGATCAAAATAAACGGTCTGTTTCTCCGTCCATGCGCCGGACGGCCCGGCCGGCGCGCCCGCACAGCCCGCCAGCATTGCCGTCGCGGCGAGCGCCGCGAGCGAAAAGATATTTTTCATGTTTTACGGGTCTCCGTTTCGGGTTCCGCGGAATTGATGCAGGTTTTCGGCCGCAGGTTCATGCGGCCGGCGAATTCCGCGGCCCGTGCGGAATCCATCCACCGGCATCCGCCTTTTTCCGCGGCGGTTTTAAGGCCGCGCAGCACGCAGTTGGCGCAATAGCTGAAATCCGGGCAGTCGCCGCAGATTTCCGGCTTGGGGCCGGGCAGTGCGGCGAACCGGTTGCCGATCCCGGAACTGAAAATCTCCTCGAAACCCTGCCTGCCGATATCGCCGAGCGACAGGCTTTTGTCAAACATCACGCAGGGGCGGAGCGTGCCGTCCGGCCCGAGCGTAACGGTACGGTGCACCAGCCCGCAGTTGCCCTTGCGCACGCTGTTCTGCTGGGCGGAGTTGGCGGTTACAAGAAAATCCCGGTTCTCTTCGAAAACGCGGTCGTAATATTCGAAATAGCGCGCGCTGTCGGACATTTTTTTTATCTGCACGATCGCGCTTTCGCCCGCCCGGCCCACGTCATAGACCATGCTGTAGGTGAACTTTGTCGCGCCGAGCTCGCGCGCCAGCCGGATCGTGTCTTCTATGTCGAAAAAATTTTCCAGCGTCACGCTCATGCCCACGCGGATGAAAAACCCGCGCTCCGCCAGCAGTTTTATGGCGCGGGTGGTGCGCTCAAACGCATCGGGCCGGCCGCGGAACCGGCTGTGGAATTCCGGGCGGTGGCTGTCGAGGCTGACAGCCACGACCATGTTATCCTTGTACTGCGCCAGCCGGTCGGCTTTCGGTTTTGTAAGCCCGTAGGCGTTGGTCAGCACGCCGAAATTGCTGGTGTGGGCGTGGCACCACTCGACGATTTGAAAAAAATCAGGGTGCAGCGTGGCCTCTCCGCCGGTCAATTCCACCACACTGCCGCCGTGCGCGTAAAATTCGTTGAGGTAGCGCATCAGAACAGCCGTGTCAATATAGCGGTCTTTTTCCGGCGAGCTGGCGCGGTAGCAGTGTTCGCAGCGCAGGTTGCAGCGGCTGGTAAGCTCAACGGTGGTATGCTCCGGGCAGAACCAGTCGCAACTGCCGCAAATCCGCACGCCGGCCGGTGCGGCCGGCGTATCCGACACCGCCAGGAGTCCGCCTTCAACCGCGGCGGACAGGAAAACCAGCCCGTCCCGTTCCGACAGCCGGTTCCGCGGGTAGCGGGCGTTATGTTCCCGTATCATCGCCTCGACGGAGCTCGCGCCCGTGCAGAATTGAAGCAGGCGCGCGCCGTCGGCATTGACGGCGCGCTTTAAGGTTCTGCGCCAGGGCGAGTTGTCCCGGTCCCGCAGGCCGGGAATGCTCAAAGTCGCTCCTTTCGGGGTTTTCTGAAGGCATGTGCCGTTCTTGAGATGGCAGAATGACCGGGAATTGACGTTCATATAGCAACAGTTTACATTATTCGGCCGGATTTAGAAATTCGGAACGGAGTCCGCGCCAGAATCCCTTTGCGCCGGGCCGTGAAAACAGCGTTTTAAAATGCTATCGTAACTGCATGAAGACCGCAGAGAAGATTTCTTATTTTTTTATGATCGCCATGCTGCTGGTGACCGTCATATTTCATCTGGCGCATGTGATGCTGGCCAGCCTGTTCGCTTTCATGCTGATGGAGTTCTTTTTCCGGCTGATAAAAAAAATGCGGCTGCCTGATTTTCCCGCCCGCACCGCGACCGCGATAGCCTTTCTGCTGGCGGTGGCGGTGGTGGCCGTGGTTTTCGTCAAATTCCTGAAACAGACCCTGCTGACCTTTCCGGGCATCGTCGAGAGCGCGCTGCCGCAGGTATCGGCTTTGGCGCAGCGTTACGGCATTGAGCTGCCGTTCAGCAGTTTCGGCGAATTGCGGGAGCTGCTTAACAGCAGAATTCTGGGCCATGCTTTAACCATCACGAAAGCGAGCACGTTTCTGACCAGAGAGGCGTTTCATATCGCGATCGGGATCGTGGCGGTGGTGCTGTTTTTCATAAGCGGCAAGCCGCCGCAGTACTGCCCGAATCTGTTCGACGCGGTGCGCCGCGAAACCAACCGCCGGATCCGCAAGTTCATGCACAGTTTCGAACGGGTGTTCGGCGCGCAGATCATCATTTCGTCCATTAACGCGGTGCTGACAATGGCGTTCCTTTACATTACGGGCATCCCGCATCTGGCCTTCCTGACCACCATGACGTTTCTGATAGGCATCATTCCCATTCTCGGCAATATCATTTCCAACTCGGTGATCGCGATAACCGCGCTGGGCATATCGTTCAACCTGGCGATGGTAGTGCTGGCGTATCTGGTGATCATCCACAAACTGGAATATTTCCTCAACAGCAAAATAATGGGCTCGAGCGTGCGGCTGCCGATGTGGCAGATGCTGCTGGCGATCCTGCTCGGCAACGTTATTATGGGCGTGTCGGGAATCATGCTGGCGCCGGCTTTGCTGCATTATATCAAGAGCGAACTAAAATCCATTCCGTGGAAAACGCCCGGCAGCCCGGCCGACCGGAAACAGTGCCCCGAATGAATCCTCGCGCCGGAATTTTGCCGGAATATCCGGCGGATCACTTGCCCGGATCGCGCGCGGGTTTTTATCCGCAAGTTCGGCAATCAAGTCTTTTATCCTGCCCCGGCTTATGCCGGGGGGTTCTGTTGGTCCAAACTTCGTTTGCCCAGCCAGCGGGGTTACCCGTCCAGGCCACTGCTTGAGCCATGCCATGCCGGCAATCATTAGGTCGTGCCGGCCAGCGCCGGGGTTTATGTGCGGAATTTATAAAAAACCGCCCGGCCGGTTCAACCGGCCGGGCGGACAGAACAAGATTCAGGTGTCAGTTCTCCGGTTCGGAGGCCGCGGGCGCGATTTCTGCCTGCGCTTTCATTTTCTGTTTTCTGCTTTCCAGCTTCTTCTGCCTTTTCCCAATCTTCTGCATTCGTTCCTCTTTGAGCTCCTTGCGCATGTCCTTGAGATCTCCTTTATGCGTTTTATGACAGCTCTTGAGCCCCGCCGCGTCCGCGGCGGCGGCGATGCAGGTTTTCAGCTGATTAAGCGAACTGATCCGCTCGTCTACCCGTTTGAGCGCCTCCTGCTTGCGCTGCGCGAAGTTGTCTTCTTTAACCGGAGCCGCAGTGTCAGCCTGGGCAAAAGCGCATACTCCGAACCCGAACCCAACCGCCAGCATCACTATTTTTCTCATTTGGTCAGTACCTCCCCTTTTTCCGATTATGGCTTCACAACCGCGTAATAATCAGGAAAATTGTGCATGCCCCACATTCCCCAGTCCGCATCCATGCCGGTCAGGCCCGACCGGTACGCCTTGAAATTGACGGGAGAATAAAGCAGCAGCTGGGGTATGTCGCGCTCGTATATCGCGTCAAGCGCGGAAAAAACGGTTTCGCGGGCCGGGCCGTCTTTATACAGCGTTTCCGCGCAAAGCCGGTCGGCCCGGGGATTGGAATAGCGCTGCATCCGCGGAATCAGCCCTTCGGAATGCATCAGCCCGAACGCATAATTGTAATAGTCCGGGTAATCCGGCTCGAATGTTTTTACGAACAGTGGCGCGCGGCCGGCGCGGATGTCCTGCTTGAAAAGCTCGGCCGAAACCGGGCGCGGATGCACTTCAAAACGCGGATTAAGGGCTTTAAGCGAGTCGGACAGAATATCCACGACCGCCTCCGCATCGGGATCGTCGAGCGGATATTCCGCGTCGCACCGGAACCCTTTTTCCCACAGCCGCCCCTCAAACGCGGTTTTCAGGCGCGCGGCGGCTTTTTCCGGATCCCGGTAATAGGCCGCCTTTTCCGGCGAGCCCGGCCGCGGAACCGGACTGGTCAGCCTCTTGCCCCTGCCTCGCAGCACCTCGGCGAAGTAGCGTTCATAGTCGAAAGCGTAGGCGAACCCTTTGCGGACATCGGCATCGGCGAAAAAGTCGGCCGGAATGCCCGTTCCGTCAAGCCGGCCGCTGCCGGTCATCGGGTTGGAGCCGGTTTCGACCTTGAACGAAAACGCAATGAACCGCCCGAGCGAGTAGTCCGGCAGCCCGTCCTTCACTGTTACATTCCGGAATTTTTCCAGGTCTTGCACGCTGGCGCGCCCGAATTCCGCGTAATCGGCGTCGCCGGTTTCGAGCATTATCTGGCGGTTCAGTTCCGACGGCTCGATAACGAATACCAGCTGGTCAAGCGGCGCGGGGGCGCGCCAGTACAGGTCGTGGCTGCCGAGCGTGAACTGGCCGGTCGTATCGTCGAAACTTTCAAGCGCGAACGGGCCGGTTCCGTTGGCGTGGTTTTTCAGATAGGAATTTTCCCGCGGGCGGTTGTTGTAGTTTTTCCAGGTGGTTTCCGCTCCGTCCCACTCGCCGTGCCGGGCGCACCAGTTTCTTGACACCACGCACGGCCACGCCGCCAGAACCGCCAGAAACGCGGGGAACGGTTTTTTCAGGGTTATGACGACATTGGCGCCGTCCACGCGCACCGCGCCGGCGGCTTCTTCAAAATCAAGCGTGATCCGGCCGGTTTTGTCGCGCGTGGAATTGATCCCCAGAATGGGATTGAGCAGAAGGCCGGACGGCCCTTCAATCCTGTCCGCCAGCATAAAGCGCAGCAGCGAATAGCGCACGTCCTGCGGCGTCATCTCCGTGCCGTCGTGGAATTTCACGCCTTTGCGGATCGGGAAAGTGTAGACGCGCCCGTCGGTGGAAATCAGCCCGTTGTTTTCTGTCGGAACCCGCTCCGCCAGCACAGGCTCGAATCCTGTGCGGTAGGACGAAGCGCCGAACCGCACAAGCGGCTCGTAGATATTCACCGCCGCCATCACGCTGTAGCGGTCGTACATATAAGCGGGATCAAGCGTGACCGGGCGGCGCGGCAGCGCGGTCACGAACACTCCGCCGGCAAACGCCGCCGGCCAGGCGCATAACACAGCCGCCAGAATGGTTTTTTTCAAAATCTTTTCAAAGGTATGGAGTATCATAATAATCAGTTGAGAAGCTGCCCGTCAGTCGAGTAAACCAGCGAAAGCCTGCGATACTGGCCGTAATCGGCCGCGCCGGTCATGAGTTTCACGCCCAGCTCGATATTGCCGTTATACATCAGATGCAGCAGCTGCGCGTAGCTGTTGTTGCTGCCGTCGCCGTATTCGGCGGACCAGACGCAGCCGCCGTTGCGGTCGTACTTCCAGAGCTTGGCTTTGTAGCGGCCGGACGGTCCGCGGATTTGCCCGCAGGCATAAATATTGCCGGCTCCGTCCACGGCCAGCGCCACGGGAATAATCTGGGCGCCGGCGTCGAACGCGGTTTCCCAGGTCAGGAAATTGCGGTAGCTGTAGGCGGCCAGCGCGAGCGTTTTATATCCGTCCATCTGGCGCGCGGCCAGTATTACAAGATTATCCGGCCCGGTCACCGCGGCAACCGGTTTCTGGCTCAGCAAGGACACATAATCCGTTTCCCAGACCAGATAGCCCGCGCCGTCAAGCCGGGAAATATGGATGTAATCCTTTCGTCCGTCGAATCTGGCGGTTGCGGAGTAAAAGTTGCCCGATGAATCGGTTGCGTAAGTGCTGCGCGATTCCTGCGCCGCAGCCGGCGCGCACAATAGCGCTGTCAGAAGCAGTATCCTTGGGATCATAAGGAAATTATACAAACAAAAAGCCCGGCAATACCGCCCGTATCATGCCGGCCGGCCCGGCATGATAGTTTTATATAATGATCAAATGGATACTGTACACGAATTCGCTCCGGCCAAAATCAATCTGTTTCTTGAAGTCACGGGCCGCCGGCCCGATGGCTATCATGAGCTTGATACCCTGTTCGCCAAGCTGAATTATGGCGACCGCCTGGAAATATCGGCCGGGCCGGATCTTTGCGGCGTGGAATTGGAGCTGACAAACAAAAGCGGGTGCGAACTGCCGGGCGGCGGCGACAATCTGGCCGTGAAAGCCGCAACTGCCTATCTCACGGAGTTCGGGATAGCCGACGGAGTGCGGCTGAGGCTGGAAAAACATATCCCGACCGGCGCGGGGCTGGGCGGCGGCTCGTCCGACGCGGGCGCGGTTCTTCGCGGGCTCGACCGCCTGTACGGGGGCGAAGGCCTGCCCAATCTGCCCAGGCTGACGCAACTGGGCGCGCGGCTGGGCGCGGATGTGCCGGTTTTTATCCGTCCCGAGCCGTTCTGGCGCGGCCGCGGAATTGGCGACCTTCTGGAACCGGTGCCTGTAAAAACCGTTATGCCGCATGTTGTGCTTGTCTATCCGGGTGAAGGAGTTTCAACCGCCGCGGCCTATAAACGGCTGCGGCCCGGCAGCCCGGACGAGATATTGACAAACTGCCGTTCCCTTAATAAAATGGTAGATAGCCTAGGAGAGGGGGAAACTCTTCCGGGGTGGAAGTCGCTGTTATATAACAGACTTGAGAAAGCGGTTCTGCCGGTTTGGACCTCAGTGGCGGAAGTGAAGAGCGAGCTGGAGTCGCTCGGTGCGGATGCCGTGTTGATGAGCGGGTCGGGGGCGACAGTGTTCGCGCTTAGTGACAGGGGAGAATTGGCTGGAGAGATAGCTTTGCGGGCCCGAAAACCGGGCCGGCGGGTTATTAAAACGGCTTTCCTTAGGAGAGGAAGCAATGGAGATTACGGAGATCAGAATACATCTGATGAACGAGGATAGGCTGAAAGCGTTTGCCAGCGTGACATTTGACAATAGCTTTGTGGTGCGCAACATGAAGGTCGTGCAGGGCAATAAAGGGATATTTTTGTGCATGCCGTCCCGGAAATTGCCGGACGGCACACACAAAGACATGGTTCACCCGATCAATCAGGATTTCAGGCAATACCTTGAAGAGCATGTGCTTAAAGCCTATGAGGAAGAACTGAAGGAAAACAGCGGCACGGTGTCCGCGACGGACACTATGCGCCAGCTGGCACAGGAAGAGTAACGGCTTCATGAAACACTTGCGGGCCGCGGCGGGGAACCGGGCGGCCCGTTTTAATTCTCGGGTGGTGTAATGGTAACACTACCGGTTTTGATCCGGTCATTCTAGGTTCGAATCCTAGCCCGAGAGCCAGTTTGGCGTCTGAGTGCGTAACTCAGCCGCATCCAATAAAAGCCCTGCATCCGGTATTTTACCGTGCAGGGCTATTTTTATGCCTTTTTCGCCTATTATTGCCTTATGCAGGACCAGATTCATCAGTTCCTTTTGCTGGTAAGGTTTCATCTGGGCGAAGACTTCGCTGAAGTTTTGCAATACTTTGCTGATTTTCTCATGACTCAGGGCGTGGCGCTGCAAGTCCTCAATTACAAATGCAAGTTCTGAAATTCCGGTTTCCAGATCCTTGCGGCGTATAGCCAGCTTGTCCAGTTTCTCCTTGAGAAACCCGGCATTACTGTCGCTTGCGACACAATCCCACCGGTTCATGAGGTTGTCGGCAGTGTTTTTGACCCTTAGTAATTCCTTCTCAAGTGCGGCTTTCTGTGTTTCCAGTTGCGGCAGCTCTTTATAAGTTTGCGCATTCGCTGTGTTGACTATCTGTGAGACGATGCGCTCGTCGCAAGCCAGGGTTTTTACGCGTTCAAGTACTGTCGCTTCAATTTCACCTGCTGGCACTTTCCTGCGGCAGGCACGATTCTTGCATACATAGTAGTAATACCGGACATTGCTTCTGCCTATTCCTGAAGTGCCTTCCATTGGACTCCCGCATTTATCGCACCATAGCAACCCGCTGTTTAGGATATAGCTGTGTTTGAGCGGAAGTGTGCCGTTATGTTTTGTTTTGCAAT
>JAQVSV010000050.1 GCA_028700325.1 Elusimicrobiaceae bacterium
TATGTAAAGCGACCCGAGCCCGAATTTGCGGGCCGTTCGCGGCACGTCGTAAAGCGGAGTCATGCCCACGCGCACCGGCGGAAAACTTTCCGCCTTTGCTGCCGGCAGAACCGGCAGATACCGCAAAACCGAACACTCCGAATTGGCCGCAAGGCTTTCGCGGTTCAGCGTTTCGGCGGCCTGCGCATAGTCGTACAGAACATTCAGGTTGCCGCCGCAATGCGGACATAGATATCCGCTAAAAGAAGCGGCCTGCTTCTTTTCGCAGTTCAGGCATTCGAACCCGGTGTACCGGCCCATACTTATGGCACTATCGTGGTGCCGGCTTTGCCCCGGAGGGTTTCCTCAAAAAGCTCGGTCTTGGAGATATAAGCCACGCTGCCGCCGTTTTTGACAAACTCGAGCGCCGCCTTGATCTTGGGGCCCATCGAACCGGCGGGGAAATTGCCTTTGTCATAAAGATCCTGCGCCTCTTTGACGGTAAGCCTGCGCAGGTCTATCTGGTCGGGTTTCTGGTAATTGAGCTTAGCGCCGTCCTCGCCGGTAAAAACCGTCAGGCTGACATCCAGCTCACTGCCGCGCGCTCTGGCGCGTTTTAACAGCATCACGCCCAGCAGGGCCGACGCAAGGTCCTTGTCAATAACCGCCTCCACCCCGCGGTACACTTTCGCGCCTTCTCTGCCTTTGAACACTATATCGTAATTGGTGCGGTATTCGCCGTTTTGGCACTCGGTTTCCACGACGGGGATTCCGCCGCCGCCCACGGTGATAGGCACCAGGCCCGCGTCAAGCAGGGCTTCCACAGCTTCAATTTCCACTATATCAACCGGATCCGGCGAGGGCACAACTTTGCGCCACACTTCCTCGCCTTTATCGTTTTTCTTGTAACACTTCACCGCCCAGCCGTTTTTGTCGCGCCGGTCCTCGGCTTCCTGTCGGCTGTAAGCCGGGCCGACGTATTTGGTGGGGTTCTGAAAACCGGGATCGTCTTTGTTCACCACAACCTGAGTAACCAGCCCGGCGGCCTTTTTCGCTATTCCCCGCACCGCCAGTTCGCTGTTAAGCTGGGCCAGCATATACGCCATCGCGCCCTGGGTATCCGCACCGCAGATATCAAGCGGAATGGGGTGCAGGATCGAACGGGAATGCTCCGACCGCAGCAGAATATTCCCCACCTGCGGGCCGTTGCCGTGCGTAAGCACAAACAGATCGCGGGGATGTTTTTCCAGAATATCGGCGACCAGTCTGGTGGTGTCGGCCGTTTTCTGCCACTGCATGGCGATATCCGGCACGAGCGACTTGCCGGTTTTGGGATCGGTAATGCCTGTCGGCGACACTTCATTGCCGCCAAAAGCGAATATTCGCAACACTTTCTTCATGGTTCCTCCGGATAATTTGCGCGCGGGCCTGCCGCACGGTCTGCAAAACGATCCCCTAAAATATAGCAAAATATATGTAAGGCTAGTAGTGCCGGCGTTGCCGCGCCGTTGCGCGCGGCGGACGGAACCCCATTGAAAAACGCCGGAGATACCGCGTTACCGTTTGGCGCAAAACAGAGCAAAACCGCGCCCGCTCACGGCTGTTGGTTTCAAGCTCTTTCGATATTCCCGCGGAAAATTCGAACTGAAGACCCTGTTTTTCCGCGCGGTTGACTATGTTGTCCGGGCTTACGCCCGGCAGCCGCCCGCATGGCGCTTCAACCGAGAAACCGGCCGCCTTCAGTTCTTCCGCCGTTTCGGCCCGCAGCCCGGCGTTGCCGCCGCCCAGACAGATCACATCGCCGGTTTCGCGCTGGTCATGCATCGCGAGCCCTATGACGGATGTTCGGGCCAGCGCCAGAGCGCGCGGCTCGTCATAATGGGCCGCGGTGACATGCAGGCTCCGCGCCGTGGCGGAATCAAGCGCGATAAACGCGTAGAAATTCCAGCTGTCACCGGCGCATTCGCGGGCTATCAAGTCGGTTCCCGGTTCCAGCAGGCCCCCGTGCGGCGCGAACACCGTCACCGGCGCGCCCCGGTTTTCGCTGATGACGGAATAGGCTATTCCTTCGGGATTCTCAGCCGCCATCCCGCCGAAATCACCGTATTTGTCAGCCGCGTGAATGCCGCCGGAAAAACCCGCGGGCATGACCGCCATTACGGCCAGAATGTATTTTCTCATAGAAAAATTATACCTGAAAAAAAGCGGGCCGGACTTTCTGCAGTCCGGCCCGCGCCATTACAATTTCACGCACGGTCTACGGGCGCCCGCCCATAGTGAGGGCCTGTATGGCCTTTACGGTGTGCAGCCGGTTTTCCGCCTGATCGAACACGATGCTCTGCGGCCCGTCAATAACCGCGTCTTCCACTTCCGCGCCTCGGTCCGCCGGAAGCGGATGCATATACACCGCTTCGGGCTTTGCGAGTTTCATGCGCTTTTCGGTGCAGACCCAGTCCTTATACTTGTTGAGAATTTCCATGCCGACGCGCTTTTTATCCTCTTCCGGCACGCCCTGATCCGCCAGATACTGGTGGCAGCCCCATGATTTGGGATACAGAACAATGGCGTCCTTGAAAGACTCGTCCATCTCATGCACGATTTCGAATTTGCTGCCCGATTCCCTGGCGTATTGCTTCGCCGCTTCCACGGTGCGGGGCATCAGGTTGAATTCCCTGGGGTGGGCGAGAGTCACGTCCATGCCGAAACGCGGCATCAGCGTGATCAGGCCCTGCGGCACGGACAGAGGCCGCGCATAAGCGGGCGCATAGGTCCACGAAATGACGAATTTCATGCCGCGCAGGCTGGTTCCGAATTTTTCGCGGACCGTCATGAGGTCGGCGATGCTCTGGCAGGGGTGATCCACGTCGCACTGCAGGTTGATCACCGGGATATCCGAATACTGCGCGACCTCGCGGATGTATTTGTTGCCGATGCCGTAAAAACAGTTGCGGATCGCTATGCCGTGCCCGTAACGCGAAAGCACCTTGCCGGTGTCCTTGGGCGTTTCGCCGTGCGAAATCTGCATCTTGTCCGGCGTGAGGTCGTGCGCGTGTCCGCCCAACTGGGTCATGCCGGCTTCGGTCGAGTTGCGGGTGCGGGTGGACTGCTCGAAAAACATCATGAACAGCGTCTTGTCCTGCAGAATGCGGTGCGCTTCGTTAAGCGAAAACCGGCGTTTGAGATCCGCCGCGACATCCAGCACGGTTTCCAGTTCCTCTTTGGACCAGTCTACGGTTTCAATCCAGTCTTTCCCTCTAAGCATGCTCTTCATAGGTTCGGTATTCTCCTTGATTTGGCGGCTGAATTCAATGATTCACAATCAGATACTGCGGCACGGCAGCGTAGAAAACGGCCGCCTTGAGCAGGTCTTCCACCTTAACGTGCTCGTTGACGGTGTGCGCGTAGACCTCGTCGGCGGGGCCGAACCCGATCGTGGGGATTTTCAGCCGGCCCGCGCTGGCCACGCCGTTGGTGGAAAACACCCACTTGCCGGCTTTCTGTTTCTTGCCGTGCACCAGCTCGGCGGCTTTGAGGCCCGCCCGCACCAGCTTATGGTTTTCCGGCAGCACCCAGGTGGGGAAATACTTTTCCTGGCCGACTTTAAGGCCCGTCCACGCGACCGCCTCGTACCGCAGCACCTCCACTTTCGCTTTCGCTTTTTTTACCGACGGCAGCTTCGCGATTTCCGCCACGGCGGATTTCATGGTTTCGCCCGCCGTAAGCCGGCGGTCCAGATAAATCGTGCATTCGTCCGGCACGGCGTTGAGCGACGGGGTCTTGCATTCCGTGGAGGTCACCGCCACGGTGCCCTTGCCAAGAAATTTGTCTTTTTTAAGCCGGTCGTTAAGTTTGGTGATCTCGAGCGCGATCGGCGCCATTTTGACGATCGCGTTGTCGCCCCGTTCCGGCGCGGAAGCGTGGCACGAACGGCCTTTGGTGACCACTTTCATTTCCATGCGGCCGCGGTGCCCGCGATACACCTGCAGATTGGTCGGCTCGGTCAGCACCACATAGTCAGGCCTGATCTTCTCTTTATTGATAATGTGCAGAAGCGGCAGCCCGTCGCAATCCTCTTCCATGCAGGAACCCACCACTATAAAGGTATAGTCCCCGCCCAGCCGCTGTTCCTTTATAAGCTTGGCGGCGTAAACCATGGAAACCATCGCCAGCTTCTGGTCAGTCGAGCCGCGCCCGTAAATCACGCCTTTTTCAAATTTGCCCCTGAACGGGTCCCACTTCCAGGCTTTGGGGTCGCCGATGCCTACGGTGTCTATATGCGCGTCCAGCATGATTTTCGTTTTGCCGGTGCCCAGAAACCCGATCACATTGCCCATCTTGTCGAGCGTCACCCTGTCAAACCCCACTTTCTTCATTTCCTGCGCGATGCGCCTGGCCACTTTTTCCTCGGTGGTGGAAAACCCCGGTATGGCTACAAGATCGCGCGCGAACTGCACCATTTCAGTTTCATATTTGGCCACGGCTTCTGCGAGTATTTTTCGGTCGAGCATTCTATCCTCTTTTGTCGCTTGAAATCATACTGCGAAAATGCAAACTCGTAATAATTGTACTCTTTTTTATGGTAAAAGCAATACGCCCGCCGTTAGCGGCAAAGCGCCGCGCGGTTTAGTATAATGATTGCAATGATTAAACCACTTTCGCGCTTTAAACCGCGCGCGTACCTTTGTCTGGCGACGCTGGCGGCGGCTGTTATGATAATATGCGCCGCGGCGGGCATGCGGGTCGTGCTGGCAGGGCTGCCGTCAATAGACCTGCTGGAAGATTACACACCCTCGCTTTCCACAAAAGTTTTTGACAAGGACAACCAGCTCATCGCCGAATTCACAGTCGAACGCCGCGCGCTCATCCCGCTAGACCAGATCCCGAAAAACATGCAGAACGCCGTGCTGGCGATGGAGGACGATGATTTCTACAACCACTGGGGCATCTCGCCGCTGGGCATAATCCGCGCCGCGCTCAGCGACCTGCGCTACGGCCGGGCGAAGCAGGGCGCGTCCACGATAACGCAGCAGCTGTCGAAGAACCTGTTCCTGTCGCCTGAAAAAAAAATCATAAGAAAACTGCGTGAAATAATCATCTCCATGCAGATCGAGAGCCAGTTCAGCAAAAAAGAAATACTGCAGCTTTACCTGAACCAGATTTATTTCGGCGAAGGCGCTTACGGCGTGCAGGAAGCCTCGAAACGTTATTTCAGCAAACGCATTGACCAGCTTACGCTGGCGGACTGCGCGCTGCTTGCCGCGATGATCGCCGCACCCACCAGATTCACTCCGTTCGGCCACGCCGACCGCGCCCAGACCCGCCGTGCCGCCGTGCTCTACCGCATGAAGGATGTGGGCTATATCACCCGGGAGGAATACGAAGCGGCCAGGAAAGAGCCACTGCCGCTGGAAAAAACTCCAATCGTGCAGACGAAAGCGCCCTATTTCGTGGAATATGTGCGCCGCCAGCTGGAACCAAAATACGGCGTCGACACGCTGTGGAAAGGCGGCCTGAAAATTTACACCACGCTGGATCTGAACGCCCAGCTCGCCGCGGAAGAGATAATGAGCCGCAGTCTGGAAAAACTCGACGAAAGCGTGCAGCAGGAAATCGCCGAAAAAATCAAAAACAGCGTTTCGGGCGCGGAAACGTGCAAGAAAGTCGTTTCAGCCTGCGCGCCGGACGACCCGGACTGCGTAGAAAAAACCGTGGACTGTTCCAGCGCGGCCGTCAGCACCAGCTCGTTCAAGCTGCAGGGCGCGTTTCTGGCGATGGACATAAAAACCGGCGCCCTGCGCATGATGATCGGCGGGCGGGATTACAGCGAAACCCAGTTCAACCGCACCACGCAGGCGTTGCGGCAGCCGGGCTCCACGTTCAAGCCGTTTGTGTGGATGTCGGCGCTGATGAACGGCTACACGGCGGCTTCCCTTGTCAACGACTCGCCGATGACTTTTTACTTTGACGGGCGCAACTGGCGCCTGTTCGACGACTCGTCGGGCATGTTCGCGATGGATCTGGCCACGCAGGCCTTCACCGGCGACAAGGAGTTCAAGATCTGGGTGCCCGGCAACTATGACGGGAAAGTAATGGGGCAGATAACCTTGCGCAGAGGGCTGGAGCTGTCGCGCAATCTGGTGTCAATCTACCTTATTGACAAGCTAGGGCCCACCGTGGTGGTCGCGACCGCGCGCAGGGCGGGCATCGGGCACAAGATGGCGCCGGTTCTGTCGCTGGGGCTGGGCACCAACGCGGTTACGATGCTGGACATGGTCAACGCGTTCGCCACGTTCGCCAACAGCGGCATAAAGGTGGAACCTTACGCGATTGACCGCGTGCTCGACAACACCGGCAAGGTGCTGGAGCAGAATATCCCCACGGAAAGCGAACAGTTTTCACCGCAGCAGGCGTTTCTGATAACCAATCTCATGCGCGGCGTAGTCGAACAGGGCACCGCGATGGGCGCGCGCGCGCTTGGCCGGCCTCTGGCCGGAAAAACCGGCACCAGCCAGGACCACCGCGACCTGTGGTTTATCGGCTCCACGCCCGACATGACGGCGGCGGGCTGGGTGGGTTACGACGATTTTTCCTCAATCGAAAGCAAAGACTGGACTGGCGGCGGCACGGTAGTGCCCTGGTGGACGGAGATAATGCAGACCGCGCTCAAAGACACGCCAGTGCGCGATTTCACCGTGCCGGACGGCATAACTTTCGTGCAGATAGACCCGCGCACCGGAAAGCTGGCTCTGCCGACCACGCGCAGGAAGTTTCTCGAAGCATTCATCAAGGGAACGGAACCGCGGTCTTTCTCGGAAATAGACGATTGATGCCCGCGGCACAGTTTCCTCTCGGCGAACTGACCGGGCTGAACGGAACCGGCAGCAAAGCGTATTATCTTCTGGCTCTCATAGCCCGGACAGGCGCGGCGGTCTATATAGGCCCGTCGGACGAAGAGCTCTCGGAAATGCATGACGCGCTGGCGGGAGTCGCCTCGCTGTTTTACCCGGATCTTGAGTTCGACACCGTCTTCCTCGGCGCGGGCGCGCTCGACAAAACGGCGGCGCTCGAGCCGCTCGCGCGGCGCCAGAAAAACCGGAAACTCATTATTACCGCAACACCCGACGCGATCACCGCGCCGCTTCCCTCCAGAACCGATTATCTCGCAAAAAGCGTTAAACTCGACAGCAACGCCGCCCTGCCGCGCCACCGGCTGCTCGACGCCTTGGAAACGGCGGGCTACAAGCGGGCGGAATTCGTGGAGGAGCCGGGCGAATACGCCGCGCGCGGCTCGGTGATTGATATTTTCAGCCCCGTGCCGCAGTATCCGGTACGGCTGTACTTTTCCGGCAACGAGATTGAAAGCATCAGGATGTTCGACATAGACTCACAGGCCACCAAATCGCTGTTGAAAACCTTCACGGCGCTGCCGCTCGCGTTTGAAAGGGAAACGGCAACGCTGGCCGGCTGGCTTGACGGCGGCTGCGCCTGGGTTGTGGACCGGAGCCTTGCGTCCGACGCGGATTTCTCGCGGCTGCCGTCATTTGAAAACCGGGCGGTTTTCCTGCCGCAGGAAAAAACCGGCGCGCCAGGCGCCGTGAATCTTGATTTCGCGCGCAGCATGAATTTCACGGGCAATTTCCGGCTGCTTGAAAACGAGATAAAACGGCTGCGCCAAACCGGGCTCACGGTCATTCTCAGCTGCCTCAACCGCGGCGAGCTGGAACGTTTTGACGAACTGCTGGCAAACGGCGAATCGCGCAGGCTGGCCTCGTTCGCCATTTCCGCGCTGAAGGAAGGTTTTATTTACAGGCCGGGGAAAATTGCGGTCATCACGTCGTCCGAGGTGCTTAACCGCCGCTACGCCGCCAGTTCGCTGCTCGCGAAATACGACCGCAGCCGCGCAAAACGCATCCGGTTCAAAGACCTCGCCAAAGGCGATTACGTCGTGCATGAGGATTACGGCATAAGCCGCTATCTGGGCCTGAAAACGCTCACTCCGCACGGCGGCGGGGAAGAAACGGAGTGCCTCGCGCTGGAGTTTAAAAACCGGCACCGGCTGTATGTGCCGCTTTATGATTTCCGCAAAATCCAGAAATTCATAGGCGGGGGCGGGCGCCCGCCCAGGCTCTCCCTGCTGGGCGGCAAAACATGGAACGAAGTGAAAAACCGGGTAAAGGAGAACGTGCGCGAGACGGCGCGGGAACTCCTTAAAAACGAAGCCCTGCGAGCCGGTTCGCATACGGACGCGCTGCTGGGCGACCCCAGAATTGAAACCGAATTCGCCGACTCTTTCCCTTACGAAGAAACGGAAGACCAGCGCCGCGCGATCCGCGCCGTGCTCGCCGACCTCGCGCTGGACAGACCGATGGACCGGGTGCTGATAGGCGACGTGGGGTTCGGCAAAACCGAAGTGGCCATGCGCGCCGCCATGCGCGCCGCGCTCAGCGGCCGGCAGACAGCCGTGCTCGTGCCGACCACGGTGCTGGCGGCCCAGCACTACCGCACTTTCACCGAACGGATGGCGGGGTTTCCGGTCAGCATCGCGATGCTGTCGCGCTTCCAGCCGCCCGCCGAGCAGAAGAAAACCGTAGCCGACATCAAAGCCGGAATTCACGATATCGTCATAGGCACGCACCGCCTGCTGTCGAAAGACATCGGTTTTAAGGCGCTCGGCCTCAGCATTATAGACGAGGAGCATCGGTTCGGCGTTAAACAGAAGGAAAAGATACGCAGTTTAAAAAGCGGCGGGCACTGCCTGCTCCTGTCGGCCACGCCGATCCCCCGCACGATGAATCAGGCTTTGGCCAATCTCAGGAGCATTTCCGTCATCGAAACTCCGCCCAGGGGCCGCGTGCCCATCCATACCCGCGTGATGCCGTGGAACGACGACGTGGCCGCTTCCGCCGTGCGCGACGAACTGGCCCGCGGCGGGCAGGTGTTTTACGTGCACAACCGGGTGCGCACGCTGCCCAGCCGGATGGCGCATCTGAAAAAAATCATGCCGGAAATAAAAATCTGCATGGGGCACGGGCAGATGCGCGAGGCCGAGCTGGAAAAAACCATGTGGTCGTTTTACAGCCGGGAATACGACGTGCTGCTCGCTTCCACGATCATCGAAAGCGGGCTGGATGTGCCGGGCGTCAACACTCTCATTGTGGAAAACGCGCATGAATTCGGGCTGGCGCAACTGTATCAGCTGCGCGGGCGCATCGGGCGCGGCAGCAAAAAAGCCAACTGTTACCTTTTCTACCCGGCGTGGCTTGAGCACAGTCCGCTGGATTTTGTGCCCGACGCCGAGATTCCCGGGATCAAACCGTCCGGAAAAGCGGCGGAGGATGGGCTTGCGGACGAAGCCGATTCCAAAAGCATGTCGGAGGAGGCCCGCAAGCGGCTGTCCGCCCTGATGGAGTTTGGAGAGCTGGGCTCCGGATTCCGGCTGGCGCTGCGCGATCTTGAAATACGCGGGGCCGGAGAGTTGCTCGGCACAAACCAGCACGGGTTTCTCAACGAAGTGGGCCTGAATTTTTTCTGCGAACTGCTCGCGGGCGAGGTCAAACGCCAGCAGGGCACGGAGGAGCGAAGAGAGGAAACCGCGTCGGTGGAGATCAACGCGCCGGCCTTCATACCGGAAAGCTATCTGCCTGACGAGAATGAACGGCTCCGGTGCTACAAACGCCTGCTCGACGCCGAGCCTCCGAAAGCGCGCGTGATTTTCGCCGAACTGGCGGACCTGTGCGGCCCGGTGCCGGAAAGCGTGCTCAATATAGCGGCGGTGGTGGAACTGCGCAGGCTGGCCGGTCGGGCGGGCATCCGTTCGCTTGAGCAGACCGAAACGGGTTTCGAGCTGACCTTCCGCAAGGGAACCCGCTTTCCGCCGCAGGCGCCAGGAAAAATACTGGAGATGTTTAAAGGCGCGGTGCGGTTCACGTCCGGCCCGTCGGGCGACGGTATGAAAATAATGGAACGCAGCGCAAAACCGCTCGAATTCGCGCGCGACGCGGTGCTGTTCTTGAGCAGTCTTGCCGGAAAATGATAGAGTAACCTTTGGCTATGGATATTATAAAAACGGCGGCGGCGGCGCTGTGCGCGGCAACGCTGGCCTGCGCGTGTTCAAAGAAAAACGAAACGGCACCGCCGGAAAAACCAGCGCTGGCGCGCGTCGGCTCCGGCTATATCACGCCTGACGAATATAAAGCGAAAATAACCGACGTGTCGGCCAGATTCCAGAATTATCTCGCCACGCCAAGCGGGAAAAAACAGTTTCTTCAGATCCTCATCCGCGAAAAACTCATTCTCGCCGCCGCCAAAGACAGCGAAGTGGCGAACAATCCTGCTTTCATACAGGAAACCCGCAGAATGCGCGAAGACATGGAAACCCGGTTCAGGGAATTTCAGGACTACACGCTCACCCGCATGTGGCTTGAAGAATTGCGCAAAAACGGCACGCTGACGGTGACGGACAAGGAAATCCAGAAATACTACAACGAATACCCCGAGGAATATACCATCCGGCATATTCTATGCGGCAGCTCGGCGGAAGCGACCCAGGTTCTCAAACTCGCGAAAAGCTACAAAGCCAGATTTCCCGCGCTGGCGAAAGCCCGGTCCATAGACATGGAAACCGCGGCCAACGGCGGTGCCGTGCCCCCGTTCATCATGGGCGAGTTTCTGCCGGAACTGGAGCAGCCCGTCGCACGGCTGCGAAACGATCAGCCGGAAGGGGTTTTCAAAAGCAAATTCGGCTATCACGTGATCAAGAAAGACGGCGAACGCAGGCTTTCTTTCGATGACGCGCGCGAACGCATAGCGCGCGTGCTGGAGAAGCAGAAACTGGACGGCTATCTCAAATCTATTGAAGAAAAATACAAAGTGGAGGTTCTGGATGAAAACTACAGATATTAGAAAACTGCTGGCGGCCGTTGCGCTGTGCATGCCTGCGCTGTGCGCGGGCGCGGCGGCGGAAGTGCTGGGCGATTCGGTCGCCACGGTCAACGGCGAACCGGTGCTCCGCAGCGAATACGACAAAACGTTCAGGGCGATTGAAGAACAGTACGCCAAGGCCATGCCGAACCTGCTGGCTGACGCCGCGGCTAAAAAAGACCTTCAGAAAAAAGTGCTCGACCAGATGATAGACGACACCCTGCTTACCCAGGCCGCCGAAAAAGCGCAGATCAAAGTGCGCAGCCGCGAGCTCGACGCGGGAATCAGCGAGGTGAAAGCGCGGTTCCAGACTGATGAAACCGGCGCGCCCGTGCCGGAAGCGGAAGCCGAAGCGGCGTTCAACAAAGAACTCAAGGCCGAGGGCATCAGTTATGAGCAGTTCAAGGAACGGATCAAGAAACAGCTGATGGTGCGCAAATACATGGAAGAAAGCATCCGGCCCAAAGCCGCCGCGCCGACCGAAGAAGAAACCAAAGCCTGTTTTGACAGTATTCAGGAACTGATAAAAGGCAGCACGCAATCGTTGAAAGGCATGCCGGCCGAAGACGCGCAGTCGCTCTCCGCGGTCGCACAGCGGATAAAAGACCTGGCCGCCGAACGCGTGCGGGTGCAGCATATTCTTTTCAAAGCGGGCAAAGACACGCCGATTGTGGACAAGCTGAAAAAGAAATCCGAAGCGGACAAAATATGCGCCGAGCTTAAGGCGGGCGGAGATTTCCGTGCCGCGGCTGCAAAATATTCCGACGACAAGGAAAGCGCGGGCCGGGGCGGCGACATCGGGTTCATCATCCGCGGCTGGATGCCCCGGGAATTCGAAGACGCCGCGTTCAGCGCGAACGTGGGCGACATTATCGGCCCCGTGGAAACCGAATTCGGCTACCATATAATCAAGGTCACCGAAAAGAAAGCCAGACAGGATATCGGGTTTGACGACGTGAAAGCGCAGCTCGCCCAGTATCTGGCGGGCAGAAAAGTGCAGAAGGAAATGATCGCCGTGATCAAAGACCTGCGCGCGAAAGCCGCGATTACCATAAAATAAAATCCGCCGAATTGCAAAGCCGGAGGCGTGAAACCCTCCGGCTTTTTCATTGGACGCAGTCATGCCAGCAAAACCTATCATAGCCGTAACAACAGGCGACCCGTGCGGAATAGGGCCGGAAATCACGCTGAAAGCCGCCCGGTCGCCGCGAGTGCGCCGCGAGTGCAGGCTGGTCATAACAGGCGTCCTGCCGGCCGGAGCGGAACTGGCGGAGGAGCAGGAATTCATTGATCTGTCCGGCTACGCGCGCAAACTCGGCCCGGACCGGGATTACCGCACGGGCCGGCCTTCGCGAAAAGGCGGACTGCTCTCTTTCAAAGCGGTTGAACTGGCGACGCAAGCGGTATTGAACGGCAAGGCAAGCGCAATAGTGACCGCGCCGGTTTCCAAACAATCCTGGCAGAAAGCGGGCCTGCCCTATACCGGACACACGGAATTTTTTGAGAAATACTGCCAGTCACCCGGCGCCGCAATGTGTTTTGCGAAAGGCCCGGTCCGGGTAATGACCGTAACCAACCACCTGCCTTTGAAAGCCGTTGCAAGGGAGCTGGACGCGCGGCTCATCGTGTCAAAAACCCTTAAATTCGCCGCCGCGCTTAAAGAGGAAGGGCTGCATAACCCGGAAATAGGGATCGGCGCGCTTAACCCGCATGCGGGCGACGCGGGCAGGCTGGGCGGCGAGGAAATCAGCGTTATAGCCCCGGCGGTTGCCGCACTGCGGCGCAAAGGAGTCAAAGCCTCCGGGCCGCTGCCGGCAGACGCACTTTGGGCCGCCCATCTGACAGGCCGGTTTGACGCTATAGTGGTGCCGTACCACGACTGCGCGCTTATCCCGCTGAAAATACTCAATGGCCCCGCCGCCGTGCATTTTACGGCGGGCCTGCCCATAATACGAACCTCGCCCGCGCACGGCACGGCGTTCGACATAGCGGGCAAAACAATCGCCTGTCCCGCTTCGATGATAGCGGCCGTTCTGCTGGCCGCAAAAACCGCCCGGATCAAAAAAAAGGAAGCCGCGGAATGAACCGGTTAACCGCCGCCGCGCTGAACTTAAAACCTTTGGCCCGGCGCCTGATCCTGTCCGCATTGCTGGCGGGTATGGTACTGGCGGTCTTTCAGCCGCTTTTTAACGCCGGTTTTCTTAATCTGGACGATCCTGCGTATGTGCTGCAAAACACGCGTATAAGAAAGCTGTCGCTGGAAAATTTTAAAACAATTTTTTCTAACCGCGATCTGTCGCTTTACACCCCCCTTGCCACGCTCTCCTACACTTTTGATTACAGCCTGGGCGGCCTCAACCCGGCGATCTACCACATTACCAACATCACGCTGCACGCCGCCAACACCATACTGGTGTTTCTGCTGTGTCTGGCGCTCGGCCTGCCGGAGCCGGCGGCAGTGCTTGCCGCCGCGGCGTTTGGCGCGCACCCTCTGCATGTGGAGTCGGTGGCGTGGATAGCGGAGCGCAAGGATGTGCTGTACGCTTTCTTTTACCTGTCGAGCCTGTTGTATTTTTTAAGGTTCAGACAGCGCGGCGGAAAAACAAGTTACGCACTGGCGCTCGCGCTGTTCGCGCTGTCGGCGCTGGCCAAGCCGATGGCGGTTACCCTGCCGGCCGTACTGCTGCTGTGCGACTGGTTTAAAAACGGAACCGCGCAGGCGCGCCGCAACTGGCAGGCAACACTTCCGTTTTTCGGGCTGGCGGCGGGCTTCATCGCGCTGACGGCGCTGCCGATTCTGACACACCAGACCGACGCCACCGTACAAACCGGCCTGAACGGAATTACCCGCCTGCTCGCCCCGCCCTACGCCTGGCTATGGTATCTGCATAAAACCCTGTGGCCGGGCAGTCTGAGCGGCATGTATGTGACGGAAAACGCAATACCGGCCATGCCGGCTTACGCAATAGCGTTTCTGGCGGTCTGGTCGTGCCTGATTTGTTTTCTGCGGAAAAACCGGACAATCATGTTCGGCGCGATATTTTTCACGGTAACCCTGCTGCCCGTCATCCAGCTTGTCCCGTTCGGGCCAGTGCTGACCGCAGACCGCTATTCCTACCTCCCGGCTTTAGGTATATTTATTCCGCTCTCCGCGCTCGCCGCGGCACTGATCGCGCAAGCCAAAAACCGCGCCGCCGCGCTTGCGGCGGTTTTCCTTGTCATAGGATGGCTGGGTTATCAGGCCAGGCAAAGGTGTTTCGTATGGCGGGACAGCCTTGCCTTCTGGTCCGACACCCTCCGCCGTATCCCCCCAAACCCCATCGCATACGCAAACACCGGCATAGCCTTCATGGAAAACCGCCGCTACGCCGAAGCGGCCGCAATGTTTGGCGCGGCCCGGAAACTGGAGCCGGACAATCCGCTTCACGCCGTGAATCTGGCCGGCGCGCTCTATGAACAGAAGAAATACGAAGCGGCGATGGCGGTTCTGGCTCAAGCGGAGCGGACGGATCCGGCCTGCCCGTCCGTGCTTTTCAATCTCGGCCGACTGGCGGGCCTGCGCGGCGATTATCCTGCCGCGCGCAGTCGTTTTACAGCATTGCTTGCCAATCCTCAATACCGCGCCATGGCCTATGCCGGGCTGGGCACGATCAGCCTCCATTCCGGCGATTTTCCGGACGCAGTACGCCAATACACCCTCTCACTGGAGCTGGATCGGCAAAACAGCCGGACCATGGCGCTGCTCTCTTCGGCCTGTTACAACGCGGGCGACACGAAAACCGCCCGGCTCTGGCTGAACAAAGCCATCAAGTCCGGATATAGCCCCGCGGAAACACCCGCCCGTATTCTCACACCCTCCGGTTCCGGCGCGCGGCTGCAATAAATTGCCCGGGCCGCGCGTTATTATACCAGCCGGCGCATGCATAACCGGCAAACAAAAGGAGATATTTTATGAACGCAAACCGCGTTTGCAAGCTGCTGTTGGCGGGACTGTTCGCAACTGCCGCTTTTGGCTCGGCAGTCATATCGGCGCAGGAAGATTTTGAGGAGGACGGAAACCAGCCTCCTTCGCAGGAAAGGATGGGCGGCAGGCCGGGCGGCATGGGCATGGACGATACCGGACTCAGCGACGAGCTGGCCGCGCAAGTCAAAAAAATCAAATCGGACTGCCAGGCCAAGATGAAACCGCTGCTGAAAGAACTGCGCGCTAAAAAAACGGCGATAACCGACGAACTCAAAAAAGAAGAATACAGCGCGGACGCGGCGCGTAAACTGCAGGCCGAAGCCAAAACCGTCGAAGCGAAAATAAGCGATCTTAAAACAGAGGAACTGATCTCGCTGCGGGCGGCGCTCCCGGCTCAGGATTTCGCGAAAGCCGCCAAAACAATGCAGGGCGGAATGCGCGGCGGCGGTAATGGCATGCGCGGCGGACGCGGCGGAAAACACGGCTCGCGGTCAGACGGTTCCGCCGGGCAGACAGGCGAATAGTATGCATGCCGCGCCACGAGTTGCTGTCTGCGGCCTTGCGGCGCTCGCCGGCCTTGTGTTCGCCGGCTGCGCCACGCCGAAAATAGTCAGCGGCTGGCAGGCACGCCCGCTGACGGTGGACGGCGCCGCGCGGGACTGGACACCCGGAAACAATACCGACGCTTCCGGTTTCATAGTGGCGGCGGTCAACGACGACAAGTATCTGTATTTTTATGCCGAGCCGGATTCATCGTCGGCGCGAAAAATTCTCTCGCAAGCGGCCGACCGGCATTTGACCATCTGGCTTAACGCCGACGAGAGAAAGGAACGCACGCTGGGCATTCAGTTCGGATCCGCACCCGATGCCTTTCCCGGAACAGCCAGGCGTGAACCGGAGCCCGCCGGCCCGGCGGAACAAACCGGCGCGGACCGGCTAAGCGGCAACGCACAAGATGAACTTGACGAGCCGCAGGAACCGGCGCCTCGGGAAATAAATCCCGAACCG
>JAQVSV010000051.1 GCA_028700325.1 Elusimicrobiaceae bacterium
ATCCGCCGCTGCCTTGTAATCCATCGGGCCGCCGTTGCCGGAAATGTGCATCTTGTGGCGCGCCGCGCTGGCGAGCGAGAGATTGCTTATCGGCGTCACGCCCGCGCCGCTCATGCCGACCACCACGCCCTCTTCCCATTCCTTTTTATTGCCCTTTCTGAATGCCATGGTAGGAAACGAGTTGGCCAGCGTAACGCCGGCTTTTTTATCCGGGTGTTTCGCGAACACTTCCTTTATCGCCGCCAGTATGGGGTAGATCGAGGTTACCGCGCCGGTGAGCTTGAACAGTTTCGGCACCGCCGGATCGGATACTTCCATCACCCAGCCGATGATTTTAGCGGTCAGCTCGGGGTCCTGCGAAACGATGTCGCCTTTGGTGCCGTCGCCGCCCTGCGGGCAGGACAGGCTGTATTCCACGCCCATCGCGCCGGCCTTCTCGAGTTTTTTCGTGTTCGACTGCCAGCCCCTGCGGTCAAAGTTGTCGTTGCCGGTCACCGGTCCGCCGGTCGAGGCCATGGTCAGCCGGTCGGGATATTCTTTCACCAGCCGGCGGATTTCGCGGCACACCCGGTCGAGCGGGTGGCCTGAAACGTTATCGCAGTTGGCGTAGGTGTCTTCGCTGAACGCGAACATGTACTCGCCGGGAATGTGGATCGGCACGTTGTCGAACGAGGTTTTCATCACCACGCCCGCCCAGCCGGCTTCGTAGGCGCGCCTGACCTGCTCGTACCCGTCGGAATGGGGTGCGGCGGAAATCAGGAACGGCGAGCGGATCGTGCGGCCGAAAAATTCCGTTTCCAGCGGCACCGGCAGCTTCACCTCGCCCGGCAGGTGCGCGACACTTTTAACGTCCTTTTCGATTTTCGGCTGCGGCTTTCTGCTGATATGGGCGTCAGCCCTGAGCGCGGCGTTTTTGCCGGACGCCACGGCCTCCACCGCCGAGGTCGCGCCGTTGGCCATGTCGCCCGCGTAGAACACGCCTCTGGCCGGCTTGCGCGGGCTGGACGTTTTCGCGCCGATCGCCATGATCACCAGATCGAATTTGCGGGTATGGCTGGAGCCGGGCACCGCGACCAGCCTGCGCGAGTCCTGCGCTTCGCCTTTTGCCGGTTCCAGTTTAACGGCTGAAACGGTGCCGTCTTTCTGGATTTCCACGATCGTGGTGCGGGGGGAAATATTGATGTTTGCGTCGAGCAGTTCGTCAAGCTCGCGCGAGGTTACCGGCATATCGCTGATGCGCCGGCGGTAGATCAGTTCCACCGCGGCGGCGTTATGCTGCGCGGCGACCACCGCGCAGTCCGCGGCGACCGCGCCTCCGCCGATAACCGCCACCTGCCGGCCTTTGAGCCTGAATTTTTCCGGGCTGGCGAGGAAACTCATCCAGTCGGCGGCGAACGCTTCGCCGGTTATGCCCATTTTCATGCCGGAGTCAAGCCCGCCCGCGACGATTACCGCGCCGTATGTTTTCGCGAGTTTCGCGGGCTCGGTTTTTACGCCGGTTCTGACAGTCACCGCGCCGAGCGATTTCACGAACTCGATGTCGGCTTCCAAAACAGCTTTATCAAGGCGCGTGTCCGGTATGAGGTTAAGCATGCCGCCCGCGGTTTTTGCGTTATCGAAAACATCAACCTTATAGCCTTTCTGGGCAAGCACGGCCGCGGCGCCCAGTCCCGCGGGGCCCGCGCCGAGCACGGCCGCTTTTTTGCCGTTCGGTTTCGGTTTTGAAAATACCGGCATTACGCCGAGTTCGCGCGCGCGCTGGATTACGGTTACCTGCGCGGCGGGGATGTTCACGGAACAGTCGAAATTCTTGTGCGAGCAGGCTTTCACGCAGTGGTAGTCCGGGCAGACCGCGCCGCATACTCCGCCCAGCGGGTTCTGGCCCAGGATGAGCGCGGCCGCGCGCCTGAAATCCTGCGGTTCGCCGGTTTTAACCGCCATAAGAAAATCCGCCGGCGAGCAGTGCGCCGGGCAGGCGGTTTTACAGGGTTTTTCCTCGCAATATTCGCATTTATGCGCTTCCGCCTTAAGCTGCGCGTCCGACAGCAGTTGACAGGTCTGTTCCATTTGGTGGCACCTCATATCAATATGTATATTACGACACCTGTAACTTTGGCATTTTTCAGGCCGCTTTTCAAGCTCATATGCCCAGACGTTTTGGCTATGTGCCGGGCTTTCTGGTAGAATTACTCAGAGTCTAAAAGAGCGGGCGGCTATGACGGATAATAAAGGATTCACCAGATTTGAATTAGGGTTTGTTATTGCGGCCACGGTTTTGTTTGGGCTGCTGGTTTTTAAGCAGTATGCCGCGGCGTCGGGCAGAAGCAGGGCCGCGTCCTGCCTGTCCATGCGGACGGCCGTTGCGCTTGCAGCTGACCGTTACGCCGTCGTACATGACAATCTGTTCATTTCTTCGTTCGCCGGGCTTGTGCGCGCGGGATATCTGGACCGGGTGCCGGCCTGCCCGTCCGGCGGGGAGTATGTGTGGCTGTCAACCGGAGTGCCCTCCAGGCTGATCTGTTCGCTGCACGGCGCGCAGGATTACGCGCCCGGCGCGGATCCGGAGAACGATTTGTTCGTTTCCGGGTGCGACAATCTTTCCGGCTTTAAAGTCAGCCGGGGCAAATGGCAGCCGCAATCCGGCAAACTGACTGCGCCGGACGGAGGTCTCAATGTTGCTTTTTTCGGGTCTGAGCGGTGGCGCGATTACACTTTAACCGTCATCGCTTCCCATGTCGCCGGGCGGGGGCCGGGGATCTGCTACCGGTGCGCCGACGGCGGCGCGCTGTCCGGCTATCTGCTGGAATACGGGGAGAATGGCCGGGAGCTGGCAGTTTCCAGAATGGCGGACGGCACGAAGACGCGCGTGGCTTCCGGGCTTTTGCCCAGGAATTTCAGGGCGGCGGGCGCGCCGCATATATATTCAGTCACCGTAACGGGCGATTCGCATGTCGTGAAAGCGGATGACGCGCCGGTTTTCGCTTTTACGGACACTGCCTTTCAATCCGGCGCAGCCGGACTCTTTGCCGAAGGCGGCGCCGGCCTGGCGATTGATTCCGTGCGCGTTTCAAAATAAGAAAGCGTGTTCCCGCGCAGATCAGAGCAGTTTCCTGAACTCGTCCGTTTCTTTTCTTCCGGCTTCAACCGTAACCCAGGCGGTTCTGGTTTTCACGGAAAGTGCCGCCGCGCCCCTGAATGAAACGGGCGTATACTTTCCATCGGACGGGCGCAGCCCGAACAGCCCGCATAACACGTCTATCCCCTCTTTTGAAACGGTGCTTTCAACGGCGCTGACATCGCAGTCCGGCGCAAGCCCGGCCGCGCGCACATAGCCAAACGTCAGGGCGAGCGCTTTTATGGCCTGCGGCGTAAGCGCCGCCGTGTGGTTTAACGCGAGTCGGGCGAGCAGGCGGGCGAGAGCGGTATCGTCGAGCAGGCGGTATTTGGCGGAGAAATCGCTGTCGCCTGCCACGGGCACGCAGTCAATCCCTCTGGAGTAGGGTTTGATGTCCAGAACAGGGGTGCCGTCCGCCGCGTCGAGCGACGCGAGCGTCAGGGTAAGCCCCCTGATTTTGAGCAGGCGCGCGCAGGTCAGGGCTACGGGGTTAGGCCGGTCGGGCGAGCGCATTGCGAACACCCCGCGTTCCTTCGCGGCGGATGAAATTTTGCGGGGCCGGGCTTTTAAAACGCTTCTGTCCGCCCGGTCAAACCAGCACAGCGCCCAGATATGGGTGCACAGCTCCAGCCCTTTAAGCGCGGGCCGAAAAGCGGGGCTGATTTCAATGGTCGAGGCAACGCCGCCCGGCTTCATGTCCGACCGGTTTTTTACCGCGTTGCGCACATAGCCTACGGGTGTTATATCCAGTTTCATAGTTCGATTTTCCTTATAAACAGGAGCACGGCAATATCTTCGGCGATCAGCACCGTGTTGCGGATGACCGCGCCCGCGAGCACCGCAAAATCCAGCAGGCGTTCGCGTTTGCCGGGCCGGGTGCGTGCGTAAGTGCGGAAAGTTTCGCCGGTCATAAGCTCCAGTTTTTTTGTCGCGCAGATCGCCAGCGCCAAACGCAGGCCGAGGGTTTTAAGGCCCAGTTTCCGGCCCAGCTCGACGGTTTCGGACAACGTGTGGTTCCGCCCGTAATACGCCCCCATGATGACAAAACAGTAAGCGTGCACGATAAACAGCGCGTTCGTGTCCAGCTGGGTTTTTGAGTAGGCCAGGCCGAAAACATTCAAATCCGGCTCGCCGGCCATGAACGGCGAAAGCAGCACAAACGCCAGCGGAAACAGCCAGAATTTAAGGCTGCCGGTTTGAGTCAGCGCCCGCGGATCCCTCAGCGCGATCAGCATTACCAGTATCGCGCTTAATACGCACTGCGCCGCCGCGCCCGGCCACAGAAGCGACATGGCAAACGCGCCCAGCGCGGTCGCCAGAAAAGCGGCCTTGAAATTCCTGTCAGGCACCGGTTTTCTCCAGATATTCAAGCACCCGCACGGTGACAAGCGCGTATGCCGCGCCTATGATGAAATGCCCTGCGATCCATAAAACCGCGATCAGTTTCCACGAACTGTCAGGCAGGCCGAAAAACCGTTGCAGTCCCTCGATGACTTTCAGATACGCATTGAAAATTCCGCTGCCGTACATTAGCCAGCTGGTTACAAAAAAGTGCGGCAGGCCTTCAAGACATGCCAGCATGACCGCCAGCCATACCGCCTTCCGGCGCGTGCCGAATGCGGTGAGCGCCGCTTCCACTATAGCCGTTTCAATCAGTATCCCGGCGGCGGGGCCGAGCTTGAACGCGCCTGCCGAGGCGAATTTCATCAGCAGAGCCACAAGGCCGGTGTACAGCGTCGCTCCGCGCACCGGGGTGTAAGTGCGCTCGGCGCATAAAACAAGCGCGCCTATGCCCGCCATCGCCGCGCCGCGGAACGGAAACTGCACGGCGTGCAGCCAGCTGCCAAGAAACATTTCGGCCAGTCCCCACAGCGCACCGAACACGGTCGTGTATACAGCCAGTCGTATTTTATTGGCGGGATGCAGTGCATTGATTTTTTCAGCAGTCATGGAAGGATCCCTTGCTTGATGGAGTAAACGCGGTCCGACATCGCTTCCGTCAGTTTTGCCAGATGGCTTATGACGAGCGCGCCGCCGCCGTCCCGGCAGAACAGGCGCAGTGCGGCGTGAAACGCCGCGATGCCCTCTGCGTCAAGGCACGATACCGCTTCGTCGAGAATGATGAATTCGGGGCCGGCCAGCATCGCGCATAACAGCGCGCACCGCTGGGCCTGGCCGTAGCTGAGGTTTTGCACCGCCCGGCCGGCAAGATGTTCTGCGCCGAGCGCGCGGGCCAGTTCGATAAAACCGCGGCCGCAGGGTTTTATGGCCTCGCGCCGGGCGCGGTCGAAATTTTCTCCGGCGGTTTTATAAAGCAGCTGCGTGTAAGGGTTCTGGGGCAGCAGGCGCACTTTCCTGGCAAGGTCGGAGCGGGAGCAGGCGGCTCCGGCTATGGCCAGCGCGCCCGCATGAGGTGTCTTCAGTCCAGCCAGCAGGCCGGCAAGCGTGCTTTTGCCCGCGCCGTTGGGGCCGGTGAGTCCGGTTATGCGGCCGCGCCGGATTTCCAGCGTAAAATTTTCCACCAGCGCGGTTCCGTCGGCGGCGCGGCTGGCGATGTTTGCGGCGAG
This sequence comes from Elusimicrobiaceae bacterium, assembly GCA_028700325.1. NCBI lineage: Bacteria > Pseudomonadati > Elusimicrobiota > Elusimicrobia > Elusimicrobiales > Elusimicrobiaceae > Elusimicrobiaceae bacterium. The sequence goes on from JAQVSV010000051.1 coordinate 5,683, forward strand.
CAGGCCCGTGGAATCGGGGCAGCCGGGCGGCTCCGGCCTGAAAAATCCGCCGGAATCGGTTAACCGAGCGGGCATCAGCTGTCCGTCGTTCAATTTGTAGCTTTTGTCTATCACGGCGTCCAGCCGCGCGAATTCGTGCCCCGCGACAAGCACCGCCAGTCCGCGCGCCTTGAGGTCTTTTATCATCGAGCAGAGCCTGCGCGCGCCGTCATCGTCAAGATAGGCGGACGGTTCGTCGAACACCGCCAGTCCCGCCCCGGCAGCCGCGTTCGCGCAGACACAGGCCAACCGCTGTTTCTCGCCGGTGGAAAGCAGGTGCACTTTGCGTTCCTGCGCGTGGGTCAGGCCGGCGGTTTTTACCGCGTCCCGAGCGGTCGGTTTTGATCCGTGCGGACGGGAATATTTAAGGAAGAACCCGATTTCCTCCAAAACGCTGTCGGTCAGGATCTGCGCGTCCAGATTCTGCAGCACCGCCGCCGGCGGCGGGTTTTGGGTTGTTATGGAACCTTGCGTTTCGCCCTGCCCGAACCCCGGCAGCAGGCCGCATACTGCCGCAACAAGCGTGCTTTTGCCCGACCCGTTCCTGCCCGTAACGGCGGCGCATTCGCCCGGCTGCAGGCGCAGATTTATGCCATCGAGTATCCACGGCGCGCCGGGCCGGTGCCGGAACCGGTAATCTTTTATTTCGAGAGGCATCGTATAATATGCCGCGCCAGTTCTTCCAGCTCGGCGGGTGTTTTGTTTTCAACGCTTAGCGTTTCGGTTCCGGCGTGTGAAAACAGCTCGGCGGCGGTAACCGCGAGCGCGGGCCGGACTGTTATTATAAGGTCATGCCCGCGGCTCAGGCGCATTACGCGTTCGCCGTAGCCGACCCCGGCGGCTTCAAGCGGGCCGAACTCGTCTATGATTACGGTTTTGTAATTCTGCGCTTTGCCGAGCACGGCGTCCGCGAAATCGAACCCGGCTTTGTCCGGCACGGGGCCGCCGCCGATTTCCAGCAGTTTCATTCTTTTGCCGGTGCGCAGGCTTTTAACGAAATAAAGCGATTTTTTCTCGCCCGCGGGTTCTCCTTCCGACACAATGCCGCCGGTTTCCAGCCCCGCTTTTTCCAGCGCGGAATGGAGATTTTTCACGAAAGCGGTTTTTCCGGAATTTTTCGGTCCGGTTATAAAAAATACCATAGCGTTATTTATGGAAACACAGCGGATTCAAGCCTTGCGTCCGCCCTGCGCCGGCCGGACCTGTTTCACCATTAAATTAAACAAATAAAGCCGGGCCGCGTCAATCGCCGGAGGCCGCACTATAATAACGGCGAGAAAGACAGAGTTCTCAGGTCCTGCAGATCCCGCGGTTCCAGCCGGTGCCGCAGAATTCCCAGATGCGGCAGCCGCTGAACCGGGTTTTGCGGGCGCTGGCGCGGCATGGCGATCGGTTCGCCGGGGCTGCGCTTTTTCAGGGGTTTCGTTTCGACGCGGCGGGTGTCGGCGGGGAGAACGGTTTTTGCCTGATCCAGCACAAACACCCGCCGGCCCTGATAATAGGTGTCAATATTATCCAGCACGTCTTTGCTGGTGAGTTCGCGGTAGTACCAGGTGTTTTTGGAGGGCTGGAAACCGCAGCCGTATGCGGGTGATTGTTCCGGCGCGGGGCGGCGCGGTCTGGTAACCACGTTTTCTGGCGAGTCGTTGATCTTTACGGTTTTATCCAGCTTCAGCGGAGTTTTCCAGATCTCTTTGTTCTTGCAGGAAGAACACGCCGCTTTCGCCGCCGGCGCGCACGGCGCGGCGAGAATGAACGCGGCAAGAAAAACGCATATTTTGCCCATCATGGATATACTAGCTGTAAAATGCGCGCTGAGCAAGCGTGCGGCGCGCTAATATTGCATAATTCTACATATGGCGCCCGCTGTCAAAAAGGTTTTGGCGTGGATCTCGTGCGCCGCCGCGCTCAGCGGCGCGGCGCGCTGCGCTGGCCCGGAGCAGATCAATGCCATGCCGCAGCTTCCGGCCTGGAAACTGTTTGTGCCGGGCGCGGGCCAGTTCGCGTTCGGCGAGCCGGGCAAAGGACTGCTGTTCGCAGCGGGCACGGCCGGACTGCTCGGTTACGGCATTTACAGCGAAATCCGCAAGGACGCGGGCCAGCTCAACGCCCCGCTTGTCGGCGCGCAGCAGCTGTATCTCGCGGGTCTGTACGATACTTACCGGAGCGTGATGCTTCGGTCCGGCGCGTCCCGTTACACCGTCCGGTTTGATCCCGCGCCGGTTTCAAAACTCGCCGCCGCGCCTTTTTCGCGCGAAGCTTTCAGCCCGTGGGTTATCGGAGTCGCGGCTGTCGGCGCGGGCCTTAATTACGCGCTTGCGCGGGGCGGGTCGCATCGCGGGAGCTTTCGCAGCGTTTCCGGAATAAGTTATCTCGGCAATTCCTATAACCGCGACACCGGAGCGGCTGTTCTGGGCGCGCAGTGGCTGGGGGTGAGCTGGGGCGCCGGCGTGTCGGAGGAAATGCTTTTCCGCGGCATTTTGCAGGCCCAGTGGGAACGGAGGTTCGGCGATACAGCGGGACTGCTCGCGGCCTCCGCGGTGTTCGGAGCGGCTCATCTGGCCGACCCGTCTTCGTCGGATTCGTGGTATTCCGCCGGGTTCGCCTGCCTCGCCGGCGTTTATTTCGGAACGCGCTACCGGGCGAACAATTACACCCTGTCGGAGGTGATAGCGTCGCACGCGTGGTTTGATATCGCGGCGGGCTTCGCTTCCTATCTGGCGGATCCGGAGGAGAACCCGCTTGGCGCGAAAATCCGGTTTCCCTTTTAAGATATAATATACCGAATAATATATGAGTCCGCGACCTTCCCTGCTGCTGTCTGCGCCCGCGCCGGATACCCTGTCCGACCGGCTGCGCCGTTTTTGGAAACAGAAGCGTTTTTATTTTCTTATTCCGCTGGTTGCCGCGCTGCTGTTTGCTGCGCTGGAATATTTTAATCCCTACTATTTTCTGCAGGACGATACGCGCGTGCAGTTTATTCCCGTGCTGGCGCATTGCATGGGCGCGCTGAAAGAAGGTTCCGTGGCGTTTTATAATTTCCATCAGCATCTGGGCGTGCCGGTTCTGTCCGCCGGGGTGTTTGGCGTGCTGTACCCGTTCACTTATATCGCGGCATGGCTCAGTTATCTTTTCTTCGGGCATATTTTCGCAGCCGCCGATTTCTGGGCCGCCATTCATATAATACTGGGCGGTTATGGCATGTTTTTCCTGCTGCGCAAGATGGGGCTTACAAAACGGGTCGCGTTTTTCGGGTCGGTTTCGTGGATGCTCAACCCGTATGTGGTGTTCGCGGGCAGTTCGTGGTGGAGCATCATGCCCGCGGTCGGCTGGTTTCCGTGGATGCTGTACTGGAGCGCGGAACTGGTGGATTTTTCGCCCCGGCACTCGATGTTTTTCTCGTGCGCGGCGCGGATCATGCTGTTTTTCGGCGGACACGTGCAGTTTTTCATTTATTCGGTCGTGGCGGAAATCCTGTTCATCGTGCTGCGCGAATTTTTCAGTTCGGAAAAGAAAATTTCACGCGCCGCGCTGCACGCCTATGTGCTCAGCTACGTTATAACTTTCGTGCTGTCGCTGCCGCTGCTGCTGCCGCTGTTTCAGCAGGTGCGGCTGGCGGCCGGCGCAGGGAATACGGCCGGGCCGGAACAGGCGCGGATAGGCGCGAATAACGTGCTGATGTGGCTGGCGGGGGTGGCGTATCCGTTTTCCTCGCAATGGCTTAAAGAGCCGGTGTTTTCCGGCCTGGTGGAGATGTTCGCGCCGCGCGCGTCTTGGCAGGTCTGGTTCCTGCCTTATTTTTCGCATCTGGGCTACTGCGTGCTTTTCCTGTGCCTGCTGTGCTGGCTGCCGGCCAAGAAACGTGAGGACAGCCGCTACGGCATCCTTAGCGCGCTGCTGGGCCTGGCGTTTCTGCTGTGGTCGTTCGGCATACTGGACGGGGTGATCGGAGCCATTCCGGTTCTGCGCGCATTCCGGTATCCGTTCAAGGTGCTGCTGTTCGCCAATTTCTTTTTTATTCTGCTTGCGTGCGTCAATCTGTCTTCGGTGAACGAGCTGGTGAAGCGCAAACGCCGCGCCCGGTGGATGTTCGCGGCGCTGACCGTTGTCCAGATAGGGCAGCTGCTGTTTCTGTATTGCGTGTCGCCGCGCCGCAACTTCGTGGTTTATTCCGGGCCTCTTCCCGCAGCCGCGCCGTTTGCGGCGGAACTGGCGGCCGGGCGTATTTTTTCGCTCGGCGCGCCTGCCGCGGGCGCGCCCGGCTCGGTCGCGCTTGCGGGCTACAATTACGCTTCGCTGTTCGGGCTGTACCAGTTCGGCGGATACGACGCGCTGCTGCCGCGTTATAATTTCCAGATCACCGGCCCGGTCAGTTATTCCTCGATTGTGGATATCGCCCGGCCCGAACTGGCGCGCGTGATTCCGTTATTGCGGCAGTGGGGAGTGCGGAACTATATCGTCGCGGCGGAGCAGGAGCAGCGGTACAAGGAAACTTTCGCGCTGCATGGTATTGTCAGGCGGGGCGGCGACGCCGAATGCGCGGTTTACCGCGATCCGCAGGCGTTGCCGCTGGCGTATCTGGCGCAGACGGGTTCGGGCGACGGCATAAAACACCGGATCGGCACAAACAGCATTACCGTGGAGAGCGACTTGCCCAAAGGCGGGCCGGTCGCCGTTGCGTTTGCCTACAATCCGCAGTTTGAGGTGTATGTGGACGGGCGCGAAATGCCCGTCATCAAAACCGCTCAGCGCCAGCTTGGCGTTTATATGGGGTCCGGCAGGCATCGGGCGGTTTTCAGGTATTCGGACACGCTGTTCTGGATAGGCCTGTGGGTGGCGGCGGCGTTTCTCGCGCTTGTCGTCCTGTACAAAAGCCACGGCCTGATTAATTCATCGTTCCGGAAACGGTTTTCAAGAAATCTGGTCAGGGAGAGGTGAATTGTGGAACACACGATTTTGATAAAAAACGCGATGACGGTTGTTACCTGTTCGGATTCGGGCGCCGAACTGAAAAACTGCGATATATATATCGAGGGTCCCGAAATAAAGCTGGTCGGCCAAAACCTGGCGGTAAAAGCCGCCGAAACGGTGGATGCGAGCGGCTGTGTTGTCATTCCGGGGCTGGTGAACACGCATCACCATCTGTACCAGACATTAACGCGCAATCTGCCCGCCGTGCAGGACAGCAAGCTGTTTGACTGGCTGGTTTACCTGTATCAGATCTGGCGGCATCTCACGCCGGAAGCGGTTTATACCAGCGCGAAAACCGGGTTGGGCGAACTGCTCCTTACCGGCTGCACCACCGCGGCGGACCACTTTTATGTGTTTCCCGGCGGAGTGAGCGACAGGCTGATAGACGAAGAAATCCGCGCCGCTCGGGAGCTCGGCATCAGGTTCAATCCCTGCCGGGGTTCGATGTCGCGCAGCAAGAAGGACGGCGGCCTCCCGCCCGACGAAGTGGTGCAGCCCGAAAGCGTTATCATGAAAGACTGCGAGCGCGTGGTCCGGCAGTATCACGACACGGCCAGATTTTCCATGACGCGCGTCGCGCTGGCTCCCTGCTCGCCGTTTTCGGTGACCACGGAGCTGCTTGAAATGTCGGCCGCCGCCGCGAAGGAATGGGACGTGCGCCTGCATACCCATCTCGCCGAAACCAACGACGAGGATGATTTCTGCATGCAGACGCTTGGCATGCGCCCGCTTCAATATATGGATCGCGTCGGCTGGCTGGAGGGCGGACGCAGCTGGTTCGCCCATTGCGTGTGGCTTAACGAGGCGGAATCGAAACGCATGGCGGAAACCGGAACCGGCGTGGCGCACTGCCCGGTTTCAAATTTAAGGCTTGGCTCGGGCATCGCGCCGGTGCGGCGGTATCTGGACGACGGGGTCGCGGTCGGCATCGCGGCGGACGGATCCGCCTCCAACGATTCCTCCGACCTGCTCGGCGAAACCCGCATGGCGATGCTGGTTTCCCGTGTGAAAGCTGGCGTGGCTTCCATGCCGGCGCGCGACGCGTACCGCATGGCCTGCCGGGGCGGCGCGGCGGTTCTGGGCAGGAACGATATCGGATCCATCGAGCCGGGCAAAGCCGCCGACATAGCGGTTTTCGACATGAACAGACTGGACTACGCCGGCGGGATGAGCGATCCCGCCGCGGCGCTGCTGTTCTGCGGAGCGGGGCACCGCGCTAAATATGTTTTCGTCAACGGCAAAATGGTGGTGAAAGACGAGCGGCTGGTAAACGCCGACGAACACGCCCTCGTGCGCGAGCATAACGCGGCCGCGCGCGGACTTTACAACGCCGCCGGCCTGTAGCGTTTCTCCTGGGGTTTTCCTGAATCCGCGCGTGTTTTTTCCGCGCGGATTCCGTGTCCTTCTTGAAAACCGTCCGTTTTATTGCTTGAATAAAATATGCCTTACGAATATGTCAGCGCGCATGAATGATATCAGTTGCCTTATTCTGGCCGCAGGGGAGTCCGCCCGCATGGGCGAGCCGAAAGCGCTGCTCCTGTACAGGGGCGAAACTTTTTTGTCGGCCGTGCATGCCGCGGCAAAAGCGGGCGGAGCGGGGCAGGTGATCGTGGTCGCCGGAATTCACAGCGCGCAAATCGGGCGGCGGCTGCCCGCGGCGGATGCGGTTATGGCGGTCAATCCCGCGCCGCAGGGCGGGATGATTAGTTCGGTGCGGACGGGTTTGCGCGCCGTGCGCGAAACCGCGAGTGGTGTTTTCATAGCACTGGTTGACCAGCCGTTTGTCACGGCCGAGGTTTTCGCCGGGCTGGCGGCAGAGCACGCGCAAACGCCGGATGCGGTGGTCATAGCGCGTTACCGCGGAAAAAAGCGCGGCCATCCGATCGTGCTGCCCAGAGCGGTTTTTCCGCTGTGTTTCAGCGGGCCGGACAATCTCGGGCTGCACTGGGTTACGCATCACCCGGCGGTAACGGTGCGCGATGTTGATTTTGAAACGGACAGCATTATCCGCGACGTGGACACGCCGCAGGATTATCTCAGGCTTACGGAGGCACAACCATGATACACGAAACCATTTATGCCCTGCTCGACCGCGCGATCGCGCAGGGGCGCGACGCCGCGCTGGTCACCATCATAGGCTCGCAGGGTTCCACGCCGCGCGAAACCGGCGCGAAAATGCTGGTGTTTGCCGACGGCGAAACCGCGGGCACCGTAGGAGGGGGAAAACTGGAGTCCCTGTGCATCGAGTCCGCCCGCGCGGCTATCGGCACGGGCGAGTGCCGGCGCGAAACGTTTGATCTGACGGCGTCAGGCATAGGCATGGAATGCGCCGGGCGCAATGAAATTTTCATAGAGGTTTTTGTTTCCAGAATCAAACTGCTCATTCTGGGCGGCGGGCATGTGGGGCAGAAAATAGCGCAGGCGGCCGCCCTTGCCGGGATCGGCTACAGCGTGGCGGACGACCGGGCCGAGTTTGCCAACGCCGCCAATTTTCCGCTGGCCCGCAATATTTATGTGGAGCCGCCTGACACGATCGCCGCGCTGGCGGATGAAAAAACCTGCGTCGTGATCGTGACGCGCGGCCATAGCCTGGATCAGGAATGCCTGGCCGCCGCGCTGAAAACTCCGGCCCGCTACATCGGCATGATCGGCTCGAAACAGAAAGTGCCCGGGATATTCGCCAATCTCAACAAACAGGGGCTGCACCCGGAAACCGACCCGCGCGTATATTCGCCGGTCGGGCTGAGGCTCGGCGGCAAGACGCCCGGCGAGATCGCCATTTCAGTGCTGGCGGAAATACTTATGGTCTGCCACAATGAAACGGGCAAACACAATTCCATTGTGAAAGCAGCATAACAGGGTTAACCGCATGGCAAAGAAAAAAATCGCCGCAGAAGGATTGTTTTGCGTGGGCAAGTCGCAGGGCCGCAAGGACGCGCTTTCCAAAGCGCTCGGCACCGCCCGTTACACGGACGATTATTCCTACGGCGGCATGCTTTACGCCGCCACGGTGCGCAGTCCGCGCCCGCATATAAAAATCAGGGGCATCAGGGCCGGCGCGGCGGCGGAGGTTAAAGGGTTTGTGACGCTGGTCACGGCCGCCGATATCCCCGGCCGCAGGATGTGGTCGCTGGTCATTAACGATTACCCGTTTCTTCCCGACCGCACGGCCCGCTTCGCCGGCGAGGCGCTGGCACTGGCTGTAGCCGAGACTCAGGAAGCCGCCGAGGCGGCGGCGAAACTCGTCGAGGTATATTACGAGGAGCTGCCGTATCTTGACGATCCCGTGAAAGGGCTTGAGCCGGACGCGCTCAAGATCTACGGCGACAATAACGTGTTTTCTTCCTTTGTGATAAAAAAAGGCGACGCCGACAAGGCGCTTGGCAAAGCCGCCGTTGTGGTCGAACGCGTTTTTAAAACCAATTACCAGGTGCACGTCTATCTTGAAACCCAGGCCATGATCGCGTTTCCCGAGGCGGAAAACGGGATGACCGTTTACGGCTCGATGCAGTGTCCTTATTATGTGCTCGACGGGGTGAGCGAAGCGCTGGGCATCGCGCACAACAAGGTGCGGATTGTGCAGCGCACCACGGGCGGCGGGTTCGGCGGGAAGGAGGAGGTGCCCACCATTGTCGGCGTGCACGCGGCTTTGTGCGCGCGCAAGACGGGCCGCCCCGTCAAACTGGTTTATAACCGGGTGGAAGATTTCCAGAGCATGAGCAAACGCCATCCCGGGTGGGTGAAAATCGCCTACGGCGCGGACAGAAACGGCAGGCTCGTCGCCGCGCGCGTCAAATACGTGCTTGACGCGGGCGCCTATTCAACGATGTCGCCGGTTGTATTGTGGCGCGGCACTGTCCATGCGGCCGGCCCGTACAGCATCCCGAACGCGGACATTAGCACTTTTGCGGTCGCCACCAATAAAGTGCCGTGCGGGGCGTACCGCGGGTTCGGGCAGCCGCAGGTTGCTTTCGCCAACGAGTCGCTTATGGACGAACTGGCCGAAAAACTCGGCATGGATCCGCTGGAGCTGCGTCTTAAAAACATTCTGCGCGACGGCGATACCACCGCCACCGGCCAGGTGATAAAAAATTCCGGGCTGGAGGAAGTGATAAGCGCGGTGCGGAAAAAATCCGGCTGGGAGAAAAACCGCCGGCGTGCGCCGGCCGCAGGGCCGAAGCAATACGGGATCGGGCTGTCGGTCAATTATTACGGCGTGGGTCTGGGCGCAATGGGCCGGTATCTCGACCGGGCGGGCGCGAACGTCATGGTCAGTAAAGACGGTTCTGTAAGGATCGCGGTCGGCAACGTGGAAATGGGGCAGGGCGCGCTTACCGTACTTGCCCAGATCGGCGCGGAAACGCTTAACGCGCCTTACTGCGGAGTGGAACTGACGGATGTGGACACTGCCCGCGTGCCGGACTCCGGCCCGACGGTTGCCAGCCGCACCACCCTGATGTCGGGCAACGCCATTATTGACGCCTGCAATCCCATCAGGGCGCGGATGTTCGTGGTCGCGCGGGAACTGCTTGAAGCGAAAAGTGGCGCGGTGGTCAACGCAAGCGGCGGAATTTTTTCGTGCGGTGCGAAAACGGTCACGTTCGCGGCTGTGGCGTCCGAATGCTGGAAACGCCGGCTGAAAATGGCGGAACAGGGCTGGTATGTGCCCGAGCGCACTTCGTTCGATCTGAAAACCGGGCGCGGCGACGCTTATGTGACCTATTCCTACGCCGCCAACGTTGCTGAAATTTCGGCCGATTCGGAAACCGGCGAGGTGCGCGTTGAGCGGCTGATCTGCGCGCATGACATGGGCAAGGCGGTCAATCCCGATCTTGTCATCGGCCAGATCCACGGGGGTGCGCTGCAGGGGATCGGGTATGCGCTGTACGAAAATCTTCTGCATAAAGACGGGGTTATGTGGAACCCGAACATGACCGATTATGTGGTTCCGTCCGCCTTTGAAGCGCCGGCTTATGACGCCACGATAGTCGAAAAACCCTACCGCGCCGGGCCGTATAACGCCAAGGGATTCGGGGAACTGCCGTTGATCGGCCCGTCGGCGGCGATCGCCAACGCCATCAAGCACGCGCTTGGTGTGCGTGTGCCGCAGACGCCGCTGCTGCCGGAAAAAGTGTGGGCCGCGCTGGAGGCCGGA
>JAQVSV010000052.1 GCA_028700325.1 Elusimicrobiaceae bacterium
ATTCCCGGCATGCCACCCATCTGCTGCGGCATCTGCATATTCATCGGCGGCGTGGTTTCCGGAATACCGGCAAGAGTTGCCGGCGGGTTTGTAGCGGGAGGCATCATTCCCGGCATGCCGCCCATCTGCTGCGGCATCTGCATATTCATCGGCGGCGTGGTTTCCGGAATCCCGGCAAGAGTTGCCGGCGGGTTTGTAGCGGCAACAGCCGGCGGTATTTGTTCCGGCACATTCATATCTTCAACAGCCGGAACAACTCCCTGCTGGGCATCCTGTCCCGGAAACGACTGTGCCGCAGCAACAGCACCCGGATCATTGAAAAGATCCTGTTGCGGAACTGTCTGCTGTCCAGAAAATACGCCATCCGCACCCGGGCCGGCTTCACCGCCCGTATTGCCGTTCAAAACCGCAATATTACGTTCAATCTGGGACAACGTCATCGGATCCGCAGGCTCAGTCGCTGCAGACGCTATATTGCGGTCAATCTGGGTCAGAGTCATGGGGTCAACAGATGAACCCGATTCCTGCGCGGGCTGCCCCTGAGGCGAGCCGGCGTCCTGAGCACTGGCTCCGCCAGTATCACCGAATAATTGGGCAAAAGGATCCTGCGCAGCACCGCTAGTGGCGGCAGTAACATCCGCCTCCGACATAACGGTGTGCGGTGATGCCGCCGCATCGGGCGGCGACGCAAACAGTTGGGCGAAAGGATCGGCTGCGCCAGCCTGAGCGTTATCGGCGGTTTGCGGCACCGCCTGTTCCGGAGCGTTCTGCGCAAGGTTGAAATCCGGCATCGCTACGTTATCGGCGGTTTGCGGCACCGCCTGTTCCGGAGCGTTCTGCACAAGGTTGAAATCCGGCATCGCTGCGTTATCGGCGGTTTGCGGCACCGCCTGTTCCGGAGCGTTCTGCGCAAGGTTGAAATCCGGCATCGCTGCGTTATCGGCGGTTTGCGGCACCACCTGTTCCTGAGCGTTCTGCGCAAGGTTGAAATCCGGCATCGCTGCGGGTTCGGCGGCAACAGGTTCGGTTTCCGCTACGACGGAAGACATCTCAACAACGGCTTCAGCAGGCGCAGCAGCCGGAACAGACGCATCCGCCTGAGCCGGCACGCCCGCAGCGATATTAAGCGACGAGGCGGGCTTCCAGTCGGGATTCGTGCCGTCAGGCGGAAATTCCGGCGACAGCAAAGTGTCAGGCGTAAAGCCGGGCGCTTCGTGCAGTTTATCCTCGTCAAATGGCCCCGCTACAGCATTATTGATGTATGCCCAATATCTCATTAAAAGCCTCGCAATCCGCCGCGGTGGATATATAATTATAATAATTATATGAATAACCACCTTTCAAATCAACCATATATTTATGAGTAAAACTGACCGTTTTTCAAGGTTTTGCACATTCTCCCATATATTTATTATACTGAAACCGGGTGCGGCGCATATTGCCGCGTTGTAATTGCAGCTGATTCATCGGAAAGGTTTGGGAGGGCTCATGCCTGAAACCACAATACTATGTATTGCCTCCGGTACGGAAAAACTGTTTTTCCGGGCCGAAATGGTAGCTAAACAAATGCTCGCTGCCGACGGGCATGTTGTAAACACTGAAGGAACCCTGCCTGACGGGCAGATAACCGAATACCACGCTTCAACCATAGCTTCCAAATTTATATCCAGCACCAGGCTCAACGGAAAAACGGTCATGACGGACTGCGCGACCGGCGCGATCCTGTCAGAAGAGAATTTCCAGAACGGGCTGCTGCACGGCTGCCGCACGCTTTTTTATCCAGACGCGAAACCGCGTTGCGTTGAGAATTACAAACACGGCAAACTGGACGGGTCAGTGAAAACCTATTATCCGTCCGGCACGCTCCGCTTCGAGGACATGTACAGCAACGGCGAATTCATCTCGCGTTCCGAAACGCCTGACGGGCCGGCTCAACCAGTCAAACCGGCCGATTCCTCAGCCGGAACGCCCGCACCGCAGCCTGCACCCGAAGCGGCGGAAGAACAGCCTGCCGCACCGCCGGTTGAAACTTCAGAACCGGCGGACCAGGCCGCCGTCACCAAGTCCGAACCGGCATCCGCTCAGCCGGAGCTGGTGCGAAAAACGGAAAACAACGCCCGAATTTACTACCTCGGCGACAAGGAAATCGCCCGTGAAATCCTTTCTCCGGCCGGCGACATTATAGACCGCGGCGGTGAAATTCCCGATTGCATCGTGAATGAATTTTATCCCAGCGGCAAACCCAAGGTGTCGGAAAGCTACCGCAACGGCACCCTCAACGGGCCGCGGATCAAATACGACGAGCTGGGCCGGGTCTGGGCCGAGGAAACTTATCTCGACGGCACGCTCAACGGGCTGGTAAAAATCCACAACTACTTCAAAGACAAGGTTTTCGAGGAAGAAGCCTCTTTCAAAAACAACAAGCTCGACGGAATGAGAAAATCCTATTATCCCAACGGACATATCAGCGTGGCGGAAACATACAAGGACGGCCTGCTGGACGGCATTCGCAAGTCCTATTACGAAAACAGCCGTCTGAACACCGAAGAAATGTATGAGCACGACCGGCTGAACGGACCGCGCAAGCGCTACTATGATAACGGCCAGTTATGGAACGAGGAACTCTACGAAAACGGCCAGCTTAACGGCCGCCGGACCGACTATTATATAAGCGGGCAGGTGCGCCTGGTCGAAAACTATAAAGCCGGCAAACTGGAAGGCGACCGGATATTCTATTATGAAAACGGCAAGCCGATGTACGAGGAAACCTACACTTCAGGCAAGCTGATGAACCGCAAGGAATTCCGAAAAAGAGCCATATGACTCTTTTCAGGCCCGGAAGCGCGCTGCCATAGGCAGCGCGCTTTTTTTGATTAAACGGACTGGCAGCTTTCCGCTACGGCAGCCGGTTTCAGCATAACCCCTTCGCCTGTTTTGGAATTTATGCGGATATCCAGCGGACTGGCCAGCCGCACATGCCGGATCAGTTCCGTTTCATGTTCGGCGGGCAGGGAATCCAGCCAGCTCCAGTCAACCGGATTGTCATGATAATCCAGTATGAAATACCCCACGCCCAGCGCGATCACATTGTGCAGGAAATGACTCCCGTAAGACGGATCCACCAAAAACCCCGGCAAAGAAGTTTCCAGTATCAGCCTGGCGCTGGAAATCTGGCTCCAGTGCACAGGCACACCCAGCCACGAATCGGATGAACCCCAGCGGCCCGGCCCCAGCAGGGCATACAATCTGCCCTGATGCCGCAGTTCGTCGTTCAGCCGCGCTATCTGGACGGCTATGGTTTTCGTGGTTGCTGAATCAAAAGCCTGCGGCCTCACATATACGGCGTCACGCAGATCTTTTATATAACCGTGCCCAAGGCTCTTGGGACTTCGGCAGATCACCCGATCCGCCTCGAAATCATCCAGCTGAACGCGCTCGTTGCGGTCCATGCCGGTCATCGGACGGATCTGAAGTATGTGGAAAATGCCTGTTTCCAGCTCAACGGCAAACTCCATCTCCACATCGCAGCCCATCGCCTCTTTGCCTAGCGGCAACAGAAAATTTATCACTTCCACCAGCGGGAAAGTCCCGGATTCCAGCACCGGCGCGAAAGTTATCACACGCGGGCCCGGCCGGCTCATGCCTTCGTAAAAACGGTCATTGTCGGAAGAATAGGTGGACGCAACCGGCGCCAGCGTGCCGTGCCGCTCTGCATCCGCCAGAGAAAGCGTGACGATATTCTCGCCCGATTCCGGGTTCCGCGCGCCTTTGCCCGTCATATCCAGCGCAAGGATCTGCTGCTGGGAATGGGAGAAATACGCCTTGGTGTTGGCAAACTGGAAAATACGGGCCGGGTGTTTGGGCGAAAACCGCAAAGACTGGCGGCCGTCCACCACCGTTATGCCCAGCCCCACCGCCACGTTCACGTTGCCGTCTTCCGGTTTCACGGGCGGCAGCGGATAGAAATTATGGGACTGCGCCACCCCGGAAAAAGACGGATAATACACGTCCTCGTACCGGTGTCCCGAAATCTGCTGGATGACGACCGCCATCTTTTCCTCGTCAAGCAGATGCGAGGTGCGCCCCAGATAGTTGCGCGCCGCCATTGAATAGGTGGACGCATATACCAGTTTCACCGCCCGGGAAAGCTGTTCATACCTTGTGTTCGGATCGGGGTTGGAATTGGGCAGCATGTACGTTTCATAAATTCCCGCGAACGGATAAGTCTGCGAATCTTCCATCACGGACGAAGAACGCACCACCAGCGGCCGCCCGACCCGCTCCACTATCACTTTAAGCGCGCCGCGCACTTTTTCCGGCAGCTCCGCCCGCACGAACGCCTCGCGCAGGCGAGCGTCGTCTTGAGTGTCGCGCACCAGACGGTCAAACCCGTTATCCGCCATAAACGCGTCGAACATATCGGTGGCGATCACGACGGTTTTAGGCACCGACATATGAACACCCGGTATGCTGTCGGAAAAATCATGTTTTCGCATCAGGGAATTGAAAAAGGCCAGACCGCGCGCCTTGCCGCCCAAAGAGCCGGTCCCCACCTTGGCGAACGGCACGCTTCCGCTGTAATATTCCGGCGAGAAATCCACTATCACGCCTTTTTTCGATTTGACAAGAAAATTGCCTATGGTTTGCACCAGATACCGCCGCAGTTCCGCAGGCGACGGGAAATCCTGCACCCGGGCCGGCCGGATCTGGTGCGCCAGCTCGAATTCCGTGCGCGCCATCAGCCACTTGGAAAAATGGTTGTGGGAAGCGTGGTAGATGACAGATTCCTCCGGCACCGTCTTAAGCGCGTCAAGCAGGCTGTGCATGTCGCCCACTCTGGCCAGATAGGTTCTGTCGGGCAATGAAAACACGAAATCCCCGAACCCGAAATTGTTTTTTATGAAATGGCGCAGTTCCTCCAGCATATCCGGAGAATTCTTGTTAAGGAAGGCCGCTTCGAGCATGCGGGCTTTTTCCGCCATCCCGCCGTCGCTGCTCTGCAGCAGCACCGGCACATCCGCGCGGTCGGCTTTGGCCATCGCGGTGAACTTCAGGCCCGCGGCCGGATCAGGCTGCCCGCCGAGCGGAAACTGCACGTCGGAGATTATCCCCAGGATATTGCTGCGGTATTTATTGTAAAGGGCAAGCGCTTCCTCGTAGGTATTGGCGAAAAGGATTTTGGGCCGCGCGCGCATCCGCATGAGCTTGTGCATCGTGTTGACGCCTTCGCTCATCAGCTTTTGCGTCTGCGCCATTATTTCCGTGTAAACCAAAGGCAGATAGGCGGAATAAAACCGCACGGAATCCTCAACAAGCAGAACCACCTGCACGCCGGCCACTTCGATATCATGGTCAACGTTGCGGCGATCCTCTATAAGCTTGATGATGGCGATCAGTATTTTTGCGTCGCCGTTCCACAGGAAAATATAGTCTACGGGGGAATTGCTGTCGTTGGGAATCCCGTCTATGTCTATCAGGCTGTAGCCCAGCAGCACGACGGGCAGTTCGGGCCTTATCGCTTTGGCGGCCGTCGCGAACGACATGACATCCATGCCCCCCACCCGCAGCATGGTAAGCACCATGTCGAAACTTTCACCGCGCAGCTTTTCCAGCGCTTCGGCGGCGGTGGTCACCCGCACCACGCGCGGCGACCAGCGCAGGCTCAAATCCAGATACTCGCTGAAAATTATTTCCGTAAGCCGGCTGTCCTCCGCTATCACGGAGGAATCATAAGGGCTGGAAACCAGCAGAATTTTGAGCACCCGGTGAATCATCAGGGAGTCAAACCCTCCGGAACTGACTTCGTTGTCGAACAAACTGGAGTGGTTCAATCTTCCTCCCGGCTTCTCAAATTTTTCCGCGTATGTTTCCAGCCCTTATTTACAGCTAAACCGCTTCTGTTTACACAAGGCCCTGGTCAAGCATCGCGTCGGCCACTTTCAGGAAGCCCGCGATATTCGCGCCCATGACATAGTTGCCGGGATCGCCGTATTCGGTCGAAGCGTCGAGGCAGCTCTTGTGGATATTCTTCATGATCTGGTTAAGCCGCGCGTCAACTTCCTCGCGGGTCCAGGAAAGCCGGAGGCTGTTCTGGCTCATTTCCAGGCCGGACACGCCCACGCCGCCGGCGTTGGAAGCCTTGCCGGGCGAGAACAGCACTTTCGCCTTCTGCAGCGCTTCAATGCCTTCCGGAGTGGTTGACATGTTCGAACCTTCAGCCACGCAGAAACAGCCGTTATTGATGAGCATCTTCGCGTCTTCGCCGGTCAGCTCGTTCTCGCAGGCGGTCGGCAAAGCCACGTCGCACTTGACATGCCAGGCTTTCTTGCCGGTCAGATACTGCGCGCGCGGATACTTCTCCGCATACTTGGCAAGGCTCTGGCGGCGTTTGAACACCAGCTCTTTGGTGAATTCGACTTTCTCCTCGTTGATGCCGTCGAGATCCACAATCGAGCCGTCATAATCGGTCATCCCTACAACTTTTCCGCCCAGCTGGTTGATCTTCTCGATCGCGTGCACGCCCACGTTGCCGGCGCCGGAAATCAGGCAGGTCTTGCCTTTGAAACTCTCCCCTCTGGTGGCGAGCATTTCCTGCGCGAAGTACACCAGACCGTACCCGGTCGCCGCGGGGCGGACAAGGCTGCCGCCCCAGTTAAGGCCCTTGCCCGTAAGCACGCCTTCAAACCGGTTATGGAGTTTTTTATACTGGCCGAACAGGTAGCCGATTTCGCGGCCGCCCACTCCGATATCGCCGGCCGGAACATCCGTATTCGGGCCGATGTACCGGAAAAGCTCGCTCATGAAAGACTGGCAGAAGCGCATCACTTCAGCATCGGACTTGCCCCTTGGGTTGAAATCCGAACCGCCTTTTCCGCCGCCCATAGGCAGGCCGGTAAGGCTGTTTTTGAAAATCTGTTCGAAACCGAGAAATTTAAGAATGCTCAGATTGACGCTGGGATGAAACCGGAGCCCGCCCTTGTAGGGTCCGATGGCGCTGTTGAACTGCACGCGATAGCCGCGGTTGATCTGGATTTCGCCGCTGTCGTCAACCCACGGAACGCGGAACGAGATAGCCCGTTCGGGTTCCACAAGCCGTTCGATGATTTTCGCTTTCCGGTATTCGGGGTGCTTGTCGTACACCGGCATAAGGGAACAGATAACTTCTTCCGCCGCCTGAAGGAATTCCTTTTCTCCGGGATTCTTGGCAGCGAGATTGTCCATAATGCGTTTTGCATTTTCGTTCATAGGTTGTAACCTCTCCACGATTATTGGTGTTGACCACCAATGTTACCTAGAGGATATTCCATTAGGCCGGGGCTTGTCAAGCGCGCAAATCTATATGCGTCCGCACGCGCGGAGAACCGCGCCGGCAGCGTTGCCGCGCCGCGATAAAATATTTCCAATCGGCGGAAAAGTTTGTATAATAAGATCTGTCAAGGGCCTGTAGCTCAGCTGGGAGAGCGCTTGCATGGCATGCAAGAGGTCAGGGGTTCGATCCCCCTCAGGTCCACCAGTTTTTCAAACCCACTCGCAGGAGTGGGTTTTTTATTTGCGAGCCGGAAGCGGTCTGAAGCCGGGCACAGCGTTACCGGACGGGAAAACCGATGTCGTCCCCCGTGCCGAACCGCCGGTCAGGCCCGGCCGAGGTAAGCCGGAAGTCCGCGCCCCGTTCAGCCACTCTGTCCGACGGGACAATGTCGAGCCCAGGCGGCACGCCCCACGGGTCCAGCCCGAGAGTCCTGTCCTGAACAAAAGAGAACAGCGCCGCGGAATCGGGATAAACACCATATTGCGACTTGTACAAATCGGCGGCGAAGGCCAGCCGCCTCAGGCGTCGCACCGCCTCCGCGCGCGCGGAGTCGTTTCCGGCTGTCAGGCCGGCGCAGCCGCACAGACAAACCAGCAGACAAAACGGAATTATTTTCATGCCGCCACCCCGCTTTATTGTTTTCCAGACAGCCGGTCACTCCTCCCGGCCGCAAACGCGCCGCCGCGGCGGGCGTTATGCCGCCTGCCGAGAACCGCATTTTTCCCCGCCTGATGATCCGGCCTGTCGCGCTTTCAGCCCTGGCCGCTGAAAAAAGGCGCGCCGCACGGCGCGCCTTGTCCATTCTGAAAAACCTGTCAGCGCAAATGGATGCTGAGAGTCCGGGCGTCTTTGTCAAACGCGAACTCCGCATCTTCGTAAGAAGGCGCTGACCCCATGAATCCGGACACGTTCCGTGAAAAACCGCGCGGCTCGGATGCCCGGCCGAAGATATTTCTGTTAAGCCTGCCGTTACCGTCTTTGTCCTGATAAACGGAAGCGGCATACCGGCCGAACGGCAGATCCCTGAAAACCGCAACAGCCTGCCCGGAGTGGATAAAAGCTATGGCAAAAGCCGCCGCGCGTCCGCCGTCCGCCGGAAACCCCTCGCCCGATTTAAACAGCGCGGCCATTATCACGCCGGCGTCGCCGTCCGCGCCGTCAATTTTGAGAATCAGGTCGCCGCCTTTGCCCGGCTCCATGATCCCGGCCTGGCGGCGCGGATGCTTAAGATCGTAGCGCATGTCGGCCGACATGGCGAGATTATCGTCCTCCAGATCGAAAACCGCGCTGTTAAACAGAACCGGCGCGTAGTCGTGCAGCGCGTCGCCGGACACGGCTGTACCTTCCGCGGGAAACCCGCGGTCCATATCCAGCCGGCCGTTGGCGTTAAGATCGTGAAACCCGATCACAGCATACTGCCCGTACGGCACGTCTTTAAACGCCACTGCCGCGCGCCGGTTCTTTATTCGGGAATAGGAAAACATCGCCGCGTTTTTAAACTCATAAGGAAACCCTTCGCCCGCAGCATACAACGCGACAAGCGCCAGCCCCTGATTGGAGGAAAATCCGTCAAGCGTAACATTGATATTGCCGGTTTCGCGCCCGGCCCGGACAGCGGGGAAATTGCGCCTTGAGGCCAAAAGACCATATCTGATCACGGTATCGAGCGACACGTCGGGCCGGTTAACCTTGAACGCCGCGTATTCAAAATCCGGCGGCCCGAATTCCGGCACCGCGTTATTGGACGCGCCGAACCCTTCCACAAACATGGTGCCGGCCATTTCTATCACGTTATCAGCGTTTTCATCGTGGCACAGCGCAACCGCGTACCGGCCGTAGGGCACATCCGCAAAAACCAGTTTCGCGCCGCCGTTATCTATGCGGGAAAACGCCCGGCGAAACGCTCCGGAAAATCCGGCCGGGAAGCCCTGCGCCGAATCAAACAGCGCGGCCACTACCTGCCCGCGGTCATTTCGCAGGCCATGCACCGCAATGCTGACCGTGCCGGTTTCTTTCGCGGCGTCAAGTCCGAACCCGGCGCCGTGCGCAAGCGCCGCAATAAACAAGGAAAACAATATCTTTTTCACATCAGTACCTTATATTATAGGCAAGCCCGAAAGTATGGCCCGTGTAATTGTAAGGCAGATACTTTTCGAAGGTGTTGTTTGATTCCGCGATGGTGAAAGTGTAAGAAAGCCGCATATCCGCGATCTCGTTCAAATGCTTGCGGAACCCGACGGACAGGCGGGTGATAAGATTTTTCTGCCTGTCGCCGGACTTATAGTTGTTTTCGGAATCGCGCGCCAGCCGCGCCACATAATCCCGGCGGATAAGCTCCAGCCCGCCGCTGACCGCCCACCGGGCGTCCGCGCCAAGATTGAGGTCAAGCGGAATCCGCAGAGCCAGTTCGTTATAGCTGTAGTTGTCATTCATGAAAGTGACATCCGCGGACGGGTCGGTAATGTCGGTAATCGTGGCTCCGAAATACTTGTAACGCAAAAAATTCTGGTTGGAACGGTAGATGTTGTACTCGATATTGGGGTAAAACTCGAACAGGCCCCAGGAAGTGTTAAGCCCGAAATCAATGGCGGTGGCGGTATCGCGCTGCCTGGAATTGCCGTAAAGGCCCGTATCCTCCACGACAGTCTGGTTGGTGTAATCCATCACGGAGCGGGAAACACCCAGCGTCATGCTGTTCCAGTTCGAACGCAGAGAAAGCTGGCTCATGTTCTGGTTCTGCAGCCCGCCCGACAGCTCGGACGCGGAGCCGGCGTTCTGGAATTCGCGCAACAGGTCGGTATAATTCGGAAATTCAACCGCGCGAACCAGATACTTGGCAGTCAGCACCCCGCTTTTTCCGGAGAGCTCGTAAAGCCAGTCGGCGGCGAGATTCCAGCCGTCGGAATTGGTATTGTAAAGCCCGCTGTCCCACGCTTCGTTCGCGCCAGTCTTGCGTTTGCCGATGGTTTTGGCCACTCCGGGCCGCACCCGGAACTCGCCCAGCTTGAGCCGGTATTCCAGATTGATGTAATGGCTGAGGCTGCGATCCTCAAACTGGTTGCTGTCCTGCGGATAGAACGACGGACCCATATATCTGAAATTGTAAAGCGCGAACAGGGAATTGCTCTCGTTGATATTGCCGAGCAGGCCCAGATCGGCGTTCATCTGCCCGCCGCTGAAAAAATTGCCCTGCGAAGGCATGTTGAGCATTTCCGCCAGCGACATGTTAAAATATGGCGTAACCGCCTTGGTCTGTTCGGCCGTAGCGGCGAACGAACCGGCGGAGGCGCCCGCCATCAGCAACGCCGCAATCAACGCAATTTTACCGCCGTGTTTCACGTTCATAGGCTCCGCTAGAAATTGACATGAAAATTCCAGACGGGATGGATTACCAGCACCCCTTCAGGATAGATATTGAAACCCAGCTCGAAATATTTGCCGTACCAGCTTACCTTAGCGGCCAGAATCTCCTGCGTAAGCCCGTAATTGAACTGCATGGTCCACCAGTTGTCAAGCCCGGTGGGACATTCGATGCCAGCCACAAGAAAATTATCGTTAAGGTTGGAATGAAAACTGGAAACTTCCGTGCCCATTATATCAACCGCTTTTTTCATATCGAGATTGGCGGTAAGGCTGGCGTATTTCCAGCCGCCGAACACGCGCACCCGGGGGCTTACGCTGCTGGCCAGCATAAGGCCCATGTAATGCCCGTAAAACCTGGCGTCGTTGATATCGTCGCTCTGGTTAACCGCCATCTGCGCCCACATCATCTGCCAGTAGCCACCGTACACATCCAGCTGCGGCAGCCCGGGATACAGCCGCCCTTCGGGATGCAGGCGCAGCTTGCCGGACAGATTGCCGTACCCCATCGGCACCGCCGACGGAAACAGCCCCACCTGAAACCCCATCGTCTTGCCGGGCAATACGGGCGTTGTCGCTTCCAGATCCTGCTGGAAATCGTAAAAGAAAGCCGAGGGATTGGCGATTATTTCCGACACTATCTCGCTTCCTTTCGCCTCCCAGTCAATTCCCGCCAGCGCCGCGGGCGCGGCGCACAGAAACAAAGCGAGAACCGCCGTGAAACGCCGCTTGCGCCGCAGGCTCATTCGGAAGACCCCTTTTTGGTATTGAGTTTGAGGAACGCCGGCAGCAGTTTCGAGGTGGCCTGATAAGCGATATCGGGAATGGCCACTATGTCAATATTCTTGCGCATGGAGTTTACCGAAATGCCGGAAAAAGTGGCGGTTAAATCCCCGTTGGCGGAATTGTCCACCCGGCCGCCGTTGTCCTTTTTTATGAACAGCTGAGCCTGCCCGGCGGTGTTGGCCACAAGCGACGGGATGTTGCTGATATCGCTTGTAAAATCGCTTACGCTACGGACGCGCCCGCTGTTCGTTATCACATAAATGTTTGTCGCCAGCCAGATTTTATTGGCGCTGACTCCGCAGTTTGCGCCCACGCAGTAAGGCGTGGCCGCGGATTCCATCATGAATTTGTCGGAATCGAAATTGACGTACTGCCGGGTATCCCGGTTTGAAGGATTGAGAAAATTCCAGCCGCCGTCCGCGTCGGGCCGCTGGGCCCAGGCCAGCCCGGAAACAGTCGAGCCGGACAGGTTCTGCACCGACCCGTCGCTCAGCGCGCTGACCACCCGCCCCTGCGCCAGGGCATTGTAGCCCGTGTTATCCACCGTGCCGAAATAAATTTTTCCGTAGTCGGTCATTTCGTCGCTCGCGGCCGGATCGGCCAGCTGTTTGTTGTCCGCCAGCAGCGCGGTTACGAAAAAGGATCCCGCCGTGGTCTGGTTGGCCGCCACGACATTCAGATGATCCACCCGGACAGTGTTGTTTGTGAAAAACGAAGCCCAGTTATTGATGCTCTGCGGCAGGGCGGAATTGAACCGGATAAGTGTCTGGAAAGAGTCGAGCCTGTTGGCGATATCGGAACCGTAATAGCTGAATCTGCCCGCTGACGACGTGTAATCCGGGCGTTTCACCAGATTGATTATCTGGATACTGCTGTCGTCAGGGCGCAGCATACGCTGGTCCACCCGGACCAGATTGCCGTTCACGTCGCGCAGAGTGCGTCCGGCTTCAAGGTCGGCCTCCATCACCTGCTTGGTAAGCGTGTCAATATTGCTCTGGGTTCTGTCCGTGTCCGCCACGAACCGCCGGATATCCATCCGGTATCCTTCCTTGGAAACCAGCATGTCCAGCCGCTGGCGCGGCGAAAGTCCCGGCGACCAGTCCTGCACGCCTTCCACCTCCTGATCCCGGGTAAGCAGCGAGTCCGTTCCGATGAACACCGTACCGCTGCGGCGGCCTTCGTCGCCCCTGGCGGGCCGGCGGGCGGCGGACCGATCCTGATCCCGGTCCCGGCGGACAATGTTATACCGCACGCCCTGGTTAATCTGCACCTCGGATTGCCCGTATTCGGGCGGCACGGTATACCTCAGGTCAACCTGCCCGTACAGCACATCCACGTTCAGATCGCCGGCCTCCACGGCGGACACGACAAATTCCGTGCCGCGCACGGCGCAGACCGCCGCGTCGGTCCGCACTATAAAACGCTCTTTCCATTTAAGATGCGGCACCCGCACCTTGATTTTGCCCGCCAGAAGCGCGATATCGCTTACCAGATTTTTACGAGCCGCCACTTCGAGAGTGCTGTTTTCGCGCAGCCAGATTTTGGTTTTATTGGAAAAGAACAGCTCCGCCTGCCCGTCCGCGCCGGTGCGGACAAGGCAGCCTTCCGGCAGGATATCGCCCTGTCTGGCCGGATTCCAGACCGCTTTTCGGCTGGCCCGTGTTTCCACCGTGCCGGACAGATCCGCCAGCACGGCGCTGTCGCTCTCTTCTTCGGCCAGAACGGGCGCGCCCGCCGCAAACATGACGCCTGCCGCGAAAACGGCGAAAAAAATCCGGGTTTTTTTCATATAGTCTATTCTAACGGCTGTGGAGTATTGTGTCAATAAGGTTAAAATGTGATAATAGTCATGATGCCATTCAGAATTTCCGGACAGCCGTTACGACTGCTTCCGCCGCTTGCGGCGGTATCCGTGCTGCTGTTTTCGGCAGGCTGCGTGACTTTCAAGAAACCGCCGGAAACGGACAGCAACAATTTCGCGCGCGTACTGCCGGCCGATTATCCCGATTTCGGAGATCTGGACAACCGGCAGGCACTCGTGTCCGCCGCGCGCGAAAGTCTGGAGTATCTGGACTGGAAAAACGCCAAAAACCCCAAAACGCTCTATACGGTAGGCGACCGGCAGATAACGGGCTTCATGCTGGCGGACACGATCCGCGCGTTCATTGACGTCTATCAGCAGGCCGCCACGCCGGAAGACCTGCGCCGCACGATAGCGGAGAAATTCGATCTGTACAGAGCCATCGGCTCCGACGGCAAGGGCGCGGTCACTTTCAGCGCGTATTATGAACCGATTTACAGCGCCAGCCGGGTTAAAACCGGCGACTATATCTATCCCATATACCGCAAACCGTCCGACTTGATCGAAGTGGATCTGGAACGGTTCGACGAAAGCCTCAAATCAAGAAAAATAAGCGGCCGGGTGGAGGACGGGAAACTGGTGCCGTACGCGGATCGGGAAACCATAGATCTGGGGCATCTGCTCGCCGGCAAGAATCTGGAAATAGCGTGGTTTAAAAGCAAAATCGAAATCATGGATCTGCATATCGAGGGCTCGGCGCGGCTCAACCTGCCCGACGGCACGCAGGTGCGCGCGCATTATTCCGGCACAAACGCGCTGGAATTCAAAGGCTGGATCACCACGCTGGTAAAAACCGGCGTGTTTGACAAGCAGACGGTAACCCGCGAAAAAGCCGAAAAATATCTGGCCGACCACCCGGAGATAAAAGACTGGATACTGGCCAGCAACAAACGCTACACGTTTTTCACGCTTGACCGGATAAACGACCCCGCGCAAGGCCCCTCCGGCTCGATAGACCGGCCGCTGGTGGCCGAACGGTCAATCGCGGTGGACCCGAAATACTTTCCGCTCGGCGCGCTGGTGCTTGTCCAGACCGCCATGCCGGAACTGAACGACAGGAACCAGCTGCTCGGTTACGCCAGAAAAACAAGAATTGTGCTTTGCCAGGACACCGGCGGCGCGATCAAAGGGCCGGGCCGGGTGGATTATTTTGCCGGCACAGGCTCGAAAGCCGGCACCTTCGCCAGCAACATGTGGAGCACTGGCGAAGTGTATCTGCCGGTGCTGAAGTTCCGGCCCTGACGCGTGCCGGACGGCGGAATAGCAGTTCAACGGTTTTAAAATAAAAATGCTTGGATTCATCAAGGAGAAATTATGAGAGATGACAAGGGTTCGGTATTGACGGCGTTCATTCTTGGCGGCATTATCGGCGCGGTGGCGGGACTGCTGCTGGCTCCCAAATCCGGCAAGGAAACCCGTGAGGATGTGTGCGACTGGATGGACGACGCCGTAACCAAAAGCAAGGACACCATCGAAGTAGTCGGCGAAAATATCCGCGAAGGCGTGCACACCGGCAAAGCGCGCCTGAACAAAGCGTTCGGCAAGACTCACCCCGAAGCCGACGTGGACAAAGTGGAAGGAACGCTGTAAAACCGGGAACACCACACACGGCTTCAACAGCCCGAGCAGCCGGCGGAGCTGTGTTTTGCGTTGCGGCCTGAAGAAACTGTCAGCAAAAAGGCTGGATTTTTGCTATTCTATATTCAAATTCATGATTCAAAAGGATTGTTAGCGCTCTATGAGCAACATCTACAAACTAAACCATCCGCATCATGTGGAACATAAACACCCGAAAGGATTATATCTTCTGTTCATGGTGGAAATGTGGGAACGCTTCAGCTATTACGGGATGCGCGCCCTGCTGTTTCTGTACATGACCAAATTTCTTATGTTCTCCACGGAAAAAGCCGGCAGCATTTACGGTTATTACACCGGGCTGGTATATTTCACTCCGCTTATCGGCGGTTACCTGGCTGACCGGTATCTGGGCCAGCGCAAATGCATTGTGATCGGCGCGATTCTCATGGCGTGCGGCGAATTCTGCCTGACCGCCAATTCGCTGTCGTTTTTCTATCTCGCTTTGGGGCTGCTGATCATCGGAAACGGGTTCTTCAAGCCCAACATCTCCACCATAGTGGGCCAGCTGTATGCGCCTGACGATCCGCGCCGCGACGGCGCGTTCACCATTTTCTACATGGGCATC